>CAMWUF010000024.1 GCA_947177375.1 uncultured Ruminococcus sp. | reverse complement strand
GTTTTCAGAATCTCTTAAAAAATACTTGACAGCAAAAGTGAAATCATGGTATAATAAGGCTGATAATCGTTAGATTATCTAATATTTTTATAGAAAGGGAGGAATGTTGTATGCAGATACAACGAAAATTGTCAGTGCGGCAACGAGCGGTTAGCTTCCTGTTAGCAATCTTAATGATTCTAATGTGCATTCCGTCTACACTTACGTCTACCATAGCAACTGGTCCTATGGGTGGCGGTTTGAGTGGTTTTAACTCTGGAAGAAACGTACTGACAAACGTGTCTGTTTCGTTCTATGATAGCAAATTTAATGCTATTACCGAAGCAGATAGTGGCGAACTGTTCTATTTATCCGTTCAGCTCGCTGGCAACAACGTCAATGAACCATTTGGAAAAGATAATTTCCGTCTGGAAATTTCAGACAATAATTTACTTCTTCCAAACTTTGCAGGCAATGGTTTCAAAGACAATGCTGTGTATAACGGTTTCACTTTGCACTATGATGAAGCAACTGGAAAACGTTATCTTGAGTACGATATCCGAAATGGTGATACCAAAATGATTCGTTTGCAAGCGAAATTCGCAAATGGTACCACTCCAGATGGACTGAAAGAAACTGTTAAGTTAATTCAAACATCATCTGGTAAAACGATTAGCAACACTATCACAGCTAATTCTAATCTTGCTTGGAATCAGAATAAATCGCAGGATAAAAATATGCTGTCTGGTGATGCATTCAAAAATGGAGGCTCTGTTACAGTGAATTATACACTGTCTGCAAGCTCTAACAATGCGAACAAAAGCAAAGGTGCATGGTTCGCTAGTGGTCTACATTTTGTAGATACGCTGAAAATTCCCGAAGGCTTAAATGCCCAGGCTGATTTGGAAAAAGTACTTAAAGCTACAGGTTTTGATTACGAAATTATTAAAGCTGATGGCACAACATTTGATTTTTGGGTGTACAGCAAGGACGAATCAAAAGAAATGGATTCTGTTAATATCACATTACCTGTTACATTCACTTGTGATAAACCAACAGATTCTATCACAGCAGATGTAAAAATTGATAATGCAGTAACTGTAACTGTAACTGGTGTTGGCGATGAGAAAGAACAGAATGTTGGCAACAGTAATGTTTCTTTGTCAGTCACAAGGCCATCTGTTCCAAAAGCAAACTTTGTCATTACTAAAGGAGCTGATCCAGCTTCACTAGTTTATGATGGCATGAATGCAGAAGAGGGCAAACCAGAAAGAACAGCTGATGTAACATATACTGTTACTGTTCAAAATACTGGTGACATTGCAAAAGATATTACATTGGTAGAAGCTCCTGCATCAGGTATAACGATTAAAAAAATAAACGTTCCTGAGGGTATGGAAGCAACAATAGATGGAGTTAATTCTATCACAATTAAAAATGTTCCTGCAAATAGTGGTAAAATAACCTTTACAGTAGATGCAACACTTACAGCAACTGGTGCAGGTTCATTTACAAATCGTATCTATGATAAGGATAACGAAAATAATAGTGCTTATGCTACAACAAATGTAACGAAAAAGCAAGCTAACATCAGCGCATGGAAAACTGGCTGGGTAGGCGATAACACAAATAACAAAAATTATAGTGCGGTTGGCGAGGAAGTACATTATAGTATTGTAATTGAAAACAAAGGCGACCTTGCAAAAACAGTTTCAGTAGAAGATAAACTTTCTGAAGTTGAAGGCGTAACATGGACTGATGGTTCTCTTGTTGGCGTTGATATTAGTGATGATAGTAATATCACTACAAGTAAACAAATAGTAGCAATTGATAGTGATTATTCTGGAGAAATTAACGTAAAAGCAAATGAAAGAATTACAATTACATTCAATGGTACTGTTCAGAATGTTACTGATACTGATGATGGAAAATTACCAAACAAAATTAAAAACGTTGCTATAGTAGATGACGTTGAAAAATCTGACACATTGTATAAACTCACACCAAATTTAAGTATAGACAAGACTGTTGATTATGGTGAGGGTAAGGTAAATTTAGAAAAAGGTGTCGCTGGTCAAAAAGTTACCTATACAATTAAGGTAAAAAATGAAAATGGTGCAACAGCAAATAATGTTGTAATCACGGAATATTTAGGTAATAATATTACACTTGCTCGTGATGGTGATAATATTAAAATCAAAAGCTCTAGTTTAGCTGAAGGAAAATATACAGTAGACGGCGATACTATTACCTTAACTGATAGTTTAGCAGTAGGTGATGAAGTTACATTCGAGATTGAAGCAACAATAGATGCAACAAGTCATAACGGAGACACTTACACAAATACAGTTGGTGTAAAAGCAGATGATTTTCCAGAAAAGAAAACTGATGAACCTGCTTATGCAAAAGAGCCTCCTAAGAACTGGACTATCGAGAAGGAACTTGTTTCTGTTAAAAGTGATGGTGATAAAGACTTCTCAAAAGCTACAGAAGATACAGAACTTTATCTTGGAGATGCAGTAACTTATCGAGTAACAATCACTAATGAGGACAAAGAAACAATAGAACATTTGTATTTATACGATAGTGGTCGAATCTTTCAATTTTCAAATGCAGAAAAACTTGGAAATTCAAAACCTATTATTGTAGATTCAAGTGATGCAGAGTTACTTGCCAGATACAAAAATGAAATCGAAGAAGATGATGATAACAAAATCGAAATTATTACAAGTTATCCTGCTTCTGAGGGTTGGATGAATTTCAATACTGTTTTCAAGAACATTAATTTGAAACCAACTGAATCTGTAACAATAGAGTATAGAGCTTATATAGGTGGAAACACTGGAAATGCAAAATGGAAGAATAATTATGATAATGACATTAAAGGTGTTACTAATAAGTATAATGAAAATTCTTTCACAGATGGAACAAACGAGTATAATGTTTATAACTATGTTGCAGTAGGTGAAGCATACAAAGCAGATGAGTATGCTAGTTGGACAATAAAAGGAAATTATAATGCTGAAGATGTTGTTCGTACACCTCTTGACATTAATGCTAGTGAATTAAAACTAGAGAAAACAGCAGATGGTAATACAAAATTTGAATTAAGTGACAAAACAGAACAGGACATTAAAGACGCTAGATTCAGTTATACATTGACAGCTACTGGTAGTGGAAATGAGTATAAAGACAAAGAAATGATTATTACTGATACATTACCAGATGGTATGGAATATGTAGATGGTTCTGTTAAAATTTGGTATACTAAAAATTATAATCCTGGTAGCAAAGAAGTGGAAAATCCAATCGTTGTAAAAGAAAACGGAAAATTAAAAATTACTTTTAATAATGAAATAGTTAATTTTGATGGCAATAATTACGGCGAATACCTAGACAATATCAAAGTTAAATACACTCTAAAATTCACAGACAAAAAAGTAGCAGAACTTGCAAAAATGGGGAATATTGATGAAGCATTAGAATTTAAAAATGCAGCTACTTTAACAGTAGTAAAAGGTGGTAAGAACGGTAAAAACAGAGTAACTCCTGAAACAAGTGCAACAGTTTCCGTAACAAAAGCATCTCCTGCCCCTGGTTTTGCGAAAAAAGCAGTTGCTTCTTTTGCAGGAACAGATATGAATGCAGAGGACGTTCAATTCAGCCGTGTAGAAAATGGTTATATTACTGCTGGTGACTCTTTGATTTGGGATTTAGTTGTATATAATGGCAACGGTAAATCAACGAATGTTGCAGATTTGAAACTGGATAATGCAACAATTACAGATATTATTCCAGGTGTATATGAATACAAAGAAGTAATATCTTCAAAAGTATATAAACTAGTAAATGTTGGTACTGATGAACAGCCAAAATATGATTATTCTACAGGCATAGAGGGAACAGAAACCGCTGATAGTATTGATGCATTATTCACAGCTCCTACCGCAGGAAAAAGTAATGTTACAGTAGGAGGATACCAAAATGGTACGATTGCATTAAATGGTACACTTGAAGCAAACGAATGTGTAGTCATTCGTGTTCTGACGACTATCAAAGACGGACAGGAAACAGAAGGCGTTATTACTAACAAGGGCTATCTGACGACTGAGACAGAATATTCACAGAATGCAGTTGTTGCAGGTGAGCCAAAAGGCAAGGAAATTTGGAACTATGCAAACTATAACATCGTTGGTTTGACGACAGAATCTTGGAAGACAATTCATTATGAAAATGAAGGTCACACAGGTGACCCACACACAGACCCTAAATCAGACACAGGTTATAGCCGTGAGGCAACACATAACTATGTACAGGGTATGCAGGGCGAAAAAGTAACTTATGAATTGCATATTAAGAATACATCACCACAAAACTTAGAATCATGGACAATTATCGACAGATTACCATATGTTGGCGATATCGGCTTAGTATCTGGATTTGAGAGAAGTTCTGCATTCGGTGTGATGATGGGTAAAATTTCTAAAATCACAGTTGGTGGCGAAAAACTAGACGAAACAAATTATGAAGTTTCTTATTCTACAGATAAGACAACTGTATTGACAGAATATTCAAAAGACTGGTTGAAAGGAACTTCTGGCGAAATGCAATGGAGTTCTAAACAAACAGATTCTACAATTGATTTCAGAGTAGCATTTAATAAAGATGTAATTGTAAAACCTACTGAAGAAATCATTATCACATTCACAGGTTATGTACCTGCTTATGTCGCAAATACAGGTGAGGATAATATTGCATGGAACTCTTTTGCATATGCTTATCAATGCCCATCTATATTTGGTGATGATTATGTCATGGTAGCTGAACCTGCAAAAGTTGGTGTATGGGTAGAACAACCAGATAAAACAATTACAATTAATATTAATAAAACTTCCAAAACAGCAGGCACATTCTATTTTGCATTATTTGACACACCAGATGCTACAGGCAATCGTTTGAGTGATGTAATTTCAATTACAGTTTCAGCAAACGAAAAAGGCTCAACTTCTATGAAAGTAGCACTAGCTGAATTAGATGCAAAAATAGAAGCTCTGAAAACAGAACATAATACTTCTGATGAGCAGGCAAATAATTTCTATGTTGTAGAAGTAGACCAATATGGAAAAGATTTAAAGGGCTATAAAACAACCTATGGTGAACAAAATACACCACAACCAATTTCAGTAAACGAAACGAAAGATGTAACTGTTGATGTTACAAATACAGCAAATGTTGGCGAAATTACAGTCAATAAAACAGTAACAGGGAAAGAATTTACAGGTGATACATTCTATTTTGCACTGTATACATTAAATAAAGAGGAAAACTGTTATGTTCGTTATGAAGATGTTCCAGTAAAAGCAATCACAATTAGCGAAACAGACAAACAAGAAACATTGACATTTACAAATGTACCTGCTGACACAGAATTCTATGTATTAGAATGCAATGCTAAGGGCGTATTAGAAGATAGTGCTGAAAAGGCACAAGGAACATATACTTCTGCTTCTGGTGCAACTTATAAAGTAACTGGAAATACTGTCCCAGTTAAAGTAGACGAAACAGTAGATATTACAAATGACAAACAAGTTGACTATTCTATCACTGTCATGAAATCTTTAGTATTGAAAGACAATAATACTAATTTGACAGGCACATTTACAATTGGCTTGTTTGACAATGCAGATGGTACAGGTAAACCAGTTGAGACAAAAACAGTAGCTGCTGGTCAAGAAGTAGTATTTAAAAATTTGGAAGCAAAAACAACATACTATGTATTCGAAATGATTGATGGTACTGTTATCAATAACAATATTGCTCATGAATTTACATTAACGAATCCAAAAGAAAAAGATGATAAAAATAAAAATATACAAGAAGATGTTAATCTTTGGACTTCTTATGATGGTAATGGTGTGACACTTGATGAAGCAAATAATATAACATCCACAACTATCGTCGTAACAAATACAGATAGAAATCTGAATCAGATTGAAGTTACTAAGATTGCAATTAATGAAGCATTGGAAGGCGATAACAAGTTTGAAGCAGAACATCAAATTACTGTTGGTTTGTATACATTGAAATATCATCAATTAACAGATGAAGAGGGCAATGTATTAACAGATGAAGATGGTCATACTGTAATTCAATATGAAGATGCATCTAAGGCAGAAAATTATGAACCTGTTCTGAACGATGATAAAAAACCAATCACAGAAAAAATGGTAACTGATGAAAAAGGCAAAGACAGTATTATCTTTAACAATCTAGCAAAAGATGTACCTTATTATGTATTTGAATTAGATGCAGATGGCAATATTGTATTTGATGGCAATACTGTTGAAGTAGGCAAAAATGTTTATGTAGCAACTTATGACAAATCTAGTGTTGTATTAGACGGTAATGCTCCAGCGTCACTGACAATTACAGATACACACTCTAATGATGTAACATTACAATTCAGCAAGCAAGATGTCAATGGTGATTTGTTTAAGGGTGCAACATTGTTTATCAATGGTGATGGTTTGGCAAATGTTTCTTGCAGCCCAGCTGAATTGACAGACGACGGCATTACATGGACAACAGATGGTGAAAATGACCTCTATGTAAAAGGTCTGGAAGAAGGCACTTATACATTAGGTGAAAAAGATTTAGAAGGATTTGCTAACGTATATGTAGAATTTACAGTTGATAAAAATGGTTATATTACATCTATTGGTGATAACAGCACACAAGCAAGTATGAGTGCAACTTCATTAACTGTTGTAAACCGTTCTGAAATCACTGTTAGCAAAAAAGCAATTACTGGTGATGAAGAAGTAGCAGGAGCAGAAATTAATATTACTCGTGTTGAGAGTGTAAGTGGAATTACTGCTTTAAATACAGATTATATTTCAGCTACTTATGAGGATGAAGAAAATAGAATTGTAGAAAATAAACTTACATTTAAAGCAAATGACTCCTTTAGCTTTGTTTCCAAGAATACAGAAACTGTAATTACAGGTTTGCCAGATGGTATCTATGAATTAAGAGAAGAAACAGCTCCAGATGGTTTCTTAAGCGTAGAGGGTAGATGGACATTTGAAATTAAAAATGGTGTAGTTACAGAATATACTACAGAAGATGAAGAAGAAGTAAAAATTCCAGATGACCAAATTGGATTAGATGAAGAAATCATTAACAAGATTGTTTTAAAAGATAAACAGTCTGAAATTACAATTGGTAAATATGACATTACAGGTAAAACAGAACTTGCAGGTGCAAAATTAGTAATTACTGCAACAGAAGAAGATGTTAATTTTGAAAATGTAATGGTTGAAAATGCTCTTGAAGATGAAGAACATAAAACTGTTATAGAAGCTAACACGATTACATGGTATTCTTCTGATAAAGCTGTTGCTATTAATGGCTTGCCAGATGGTATTTATATGCTTGAAGAAGCAGGAATTTCATTTATTGTAGATGATGTTATTTATGATGTTCTTGAAACGACTATCGAATTTGAAGTAAAAGACGGTAAAATTATTAATGCATCTTATACAGAAGATGAAACTGAAGTAAAAGACACCATAGATGAAACAAAAGCTGATTATTATCTTGTAGATGATACAACAATTGTTGTAACAGATGCAGTGAAAGTATCTGAAGACAATGAAGTATATATTAGCAAGAAAGATGCAACAAGCAGTACTGGCAAAGAACTTGCAGGTGCAAAATTAATAATCACACGTACTGATAAAGATGATGTAACATTAAATGATGTGACAGTAAAACGTGGTGACGACGAAATTGAAGTAGACGATAGAACAGACAATACTATTACATTCACATCTGGTACAGATGAAACTGTTTTAGTAAATCTTCCAGCAGGCACTTACACATTGGAAGAAAATACTGCACCTTTAGGCTATGCAATTGCTACAAAAGTAACATTTGTAATTGATGAAGAAGGAAAAGTAATTTTAAATGATAAGGAACTGAAAGATAAGAATGTAATCTTAACAGACAAAGTAATTGAATTAACGATTGACAAAGTAGAAATCGCTGGTGATGATACAAAAGAACTTGCAGGTGCAAAACTGACAATTACCAATACAGACGGAACATCTTTGGAAAAAGTTACTGTCAGTGGTGGTGCAACAGAAGTATCTAAATCGGAAGATAATACAAGTATTACATTTACTTCTGGTGAGAAAGCAACTGTTTTAAGTAAACTGCCAGCAGGTAATTATACCTTAAAAGAAATTGTAACTCCAAATGATAAAGTATATCAAGTAGCTGAAACAATTAGCTTTACAGTTGGCAAAAACGGCAAATTAAGTAAAGTACAAGATGCATATTCTTATGAAGAAATTGAAAATAAAGACGGAAAAGCATTGTCTAACATCACAATGTTAGATACAAAGGATGAAGTAATGATTAGCAAGATTGACGCAGACACACACAAGGGCGTTAAGGGTGCATTGCTTGCCATTACAAAATTAGATGATGAAAATGGTGTTTCTGATGAAATCACAGTTTGGGGCAAAGTAACTCGTACACAAATAGATTCTCTTGCAAATATTACAGAAGAAAATAAATATACTGTATATGCAATTGAAGACGGTGTTCTGAAGTTCTATACAAATAATGTAAATATTTATATTGACGGCTTGCCGGCAGGTAAATATGCAATCAGTGAATTGTCTGCTCCAGAGGGTTATATTGGTGACGCATTGACACAGGAATTTGAAATTTCTAATACAGAAGAATCAGGCAATAAACCTTCTATTGAAATTAAAAATACGGCAATGAACGTAACAATCAGTAAATGGGATATTGCAAACAGCAAAGAATTAGAAAACGCAACTTTGACAATTAAGGGTGACAATCTGAAAAAAGCTGTGAATGCTATCTATGCATTAGATGAAGATAATGAATCAGTAGATTTAGTGATTGCAGAAGATTTGACTAGCATATCTTACAAAACAACTGGCAAAAAAGTAACAATTTATGGCTTACCAGCAGGTGCTTACACATTGACAGAAGAATCTGCTCCAGAGGGCTATGAAGTAGCTGAAGAAATCAAGTTTACAATTGAGACAACAGGAAAAGTAAAATCTGATGACCTTGATGCTGATGGTGCAATTGTCATGAATGAT
>CAMWUF010000023.1 GCA_947177375.1 uncultured Ruminococcus sp. | reverse complement strand
CAGTTGCATTTTTGATAGCTAAATGCTATAATTAAAATACTGGAGTATTATGCTGAAATATTCTTGCAAATACAAACCAAAATTTATTGGAGGTGGTCGAATGAAAAGTTTTTCCTACGTTGCAACAACACTTGCGGGTAAGCAGGTAAAAGGCACTATCAATGCAGAAGACGCAAAAGAATTTGCGACAAAAGCAAAAGAAAAGGGTCTGACGGTTACAAAATACGAGGAAAAAGAAATCGGCAAAAAGAAAACTATTAAGAAATTCAGCACCAAAGATTTAGCATTCAACTGTAGACAGCTTGCAGCAATGCTGACTTCCGGTTTGACACTGGTAAAAGCTTTGGACATTCTTAGTAAAGAACAGCCGACAGAAGAAGCAAAGGAACTTTGGCAGAGCGTTTATGAAAACGTTCAAAAAGGTGAATCGTTTTCTGATTCCCTTTCCCAGTACAGAGGTGTTTTCCCTGAATTCATGATTTCCATGATTGCAGCAGGTGAAACATCTGGCTCACTGGACACAATTTCACAGGATTTATCCGACTATTACCAAAAGCAAAACAAAATGAATAATACAATCAAAGGTGCGATTACTTACCCGATTATTTTGGGCGTGCTTTGTATTGTAATTGTTGTTTTCATGTTTGCTTTTATCATGCCGACTTTTGCAGGCATGTATGAAAACCCAGATGATATGCCAGCATTGACAAAAGTCATGATGGGTTTTAGTGATTCGCTGGTTAGCTATTGGTATATCTATGTCGCTGTAATCGTTGGCATTATTTTTGCTGTGACATATATGATGAAAATACCAAGCACAAGGTTAAAATGGGATAAGCTGATTATAAAAGGTCCTGGTTTTGGTCCTTTGGTTGTAAAAGTTTATACAGCCCGTTTTGCTAGTACGCTTTCTTCTTTGTATTCTTCTGGTATTCCTATGGTAGATTGCTTAAGACGTTCTTCTGATATTTTGGGCAATAGGTATATCAGCGAATGCTTTGAACAAGTAATTGACGAAGTAAAACAAGGTGAAACATTGTCATCTGCAATTCAGAGAACAGAAATTTTTGATTCTATGTTCTGTTCCATTATTTTCGTTGGTGAAGAAGCTGGTGCATTAGATACGATTCTAAGTAAAACTGCGGATTATTATGACGAAGAAGCCGATTCTGCTGTTGGTCGTTTGGTTGGAATGCTTGAACCTCTCATGATTATTATCATGGGTATTGCTGTAGGTTTGTTATTAGCATCTATCTTCCCAGCATTGTATGGCTCATTTGATGCTATCGCCGCATAATTTAACAACTAGAGAGGTGGAAAATAAATATGCTTTCATTTGATATTACTGACAGAAATATCCGTATTATAAAAGGTACGGAGAGCAACGGCAAGATTAGAGTTGTCAATGCGGCAGAAATCGAACTTGACGAAGCTGTAATTATGAACGGGCATGTAAATGACCCGAACCGTGTGGCTGCGAAAATCAGCAGGGTTTTTAAGGACACAGGAATTGCTGACAAAGAAGCAATTATTTCAATTTCTTCTAACCAGACTGTTTTCAAAGAGTTAATGATTCCTCCAAATCCAAAAGAATCTGAATTTTTGAAAAATGTCCGCATGGAACTTCAAAATCAAATTAATATTGATGATTCTTACTCTGTTGGCTATACGATTGTAGGCGGACCAGAAGAAAATGCAGATCATGAAAAGTTACAAAAAGTTCTTGCAACAGCATGTCCTCGTGAAGTAATTGATAGCTACAGAAGTATTTTCCGTATGCTTGGTGTGACATTAAAATCTGTTATGATTGGTTGTAATGCCATTACAAAAATATTACTGGCAGATGCAAAAAATAAGGCTAAAATGCCTTTGCTTGCGGTACAGATTGATGCAAATTTTATCAGCTTGAACTTGTATGAAGAAAGTCAGTTGTCATTCTCACGTTTTGCATCTATTGACCCTGAAGACTATGATAACCCAGATGACTATATTTATGAAGCTGTGAATGAAAATATCAGCCGTATGTTGCAGTTTGCCAGAATTCGTGGTTCAGAAGATATTTATAATGTAGTATTCTATGGTGATATTGAGGCTTCGCCTAATTTATATAAACGTTTGGAAGATTCTCTCAAGAGAGATGAAATCACAGTTAGTAAATTAGTTGCACCGCCACAGATTCATGGAAATCAGAATCTTAAATTTTCTATTTATGCCAATGCAATTGGTGCAATGTTCAAACGTGATAAATTAACAGAATATATTAATTTACTTGAAACAGACATTGCATTGCAGGGTGTTGCTGGCAGAGTACAGGATAATGGTTCTTTTGGAATTATTGCTGGTGTTGGCATTGGCTTAAGTGTTATTATCGTTGGTGCAGTATTTGGTGTTCTTTTTGGAATGGATTTAAAATACAAAAACGATACAGAAGACCTTAAAACAAAATTGGAGTCTCCAGATACTGCTGCAAAACTTCAGCAATATGATGATTTGCAAGTCATGAAAGACAATGTAAGGCTCTATTCTGGAAATATTAATAGTGCAAGTGATGCTTATAAAACACAGCCTGTTATTTATAATGTGGTATATGATGCAATTGATGAAGCAATGGAAACTGTTATGAATCAAACTGACGGTATTAGTGAGAGTCCCTCCTATTCTGTGGATTATGAAGAGGGTGTTTTGACTGTAGCTGTTGTTGTTCAGACAACTGAAGAATTTTCACAAAAATATCCGTCTAATCTTGTACAGTATCTCTATGAAACATATGGTGAAGAAGCAAGCGAAAAGGAAAATCGTCTTTTCTCATCTGTGAAATATGAAAACTATATGCTTACTACAATTGCAAATCAAGAAAATCCTAATGATGAAAAGAAAACAGTTTCTTTTAACTTGGAAATTGCTATGTTGCCAAGTGAATCACCTGAAATTGTAGAAGAAACTGTTCCTGAAGAAACAACTGCTGACGAAAATGCAGATGCAGCAGAATAAAGGAGGTTGATTTAAGCTATGATGCGTGAAATGAGTTATAGAGACAAAATGATTCTTGTGATTATCACAGCGATTATTATTTTAGCAGCAGGTTTTTTTGGCTTGATTCGTCCAAGATATAATGCTTTAGTAGCAGATAGAGATACTTACGAAACAACAAAAACAGAATGGGAAGGTGTAGAATTAAAACTGAACCAAATTCCTGTTCTTCAGGATGCTATTAAAACAGAAGCCAGTGAAGCAAAAAAAGTTGCAGAATTATTTGTCAATGAAGCTTTTGAAACTGTAAATGATACATTTGATAATGTAAAAGCAAATTATATTCTTGACCAGTATGTTCAGCCTATGATTGATGAAAGTGAACTGGAAGTAACTGCTTTTACTGCTGATGGCATTTCTGCTGAAAATTTAGATTATTATTACTATGAACCTGATGTTTTAACATATTCTTTGTTAGAAAATGCAGATATTAATAGCAGTTATGCACAGCAAGTTTCTGATTTGCTGAAAGAAAGCAATTATTTAAAAACAAAAGAAACAGCAGAAGTCATGGTTAATAAAATGAGTCTGACTGTAAAAGGCACAAAAGAAAATTTAATGATGTTTCTTGATAAAATCAAAGAAGATGAAAATGCAATTCTCGTAACAACTGTTACAATTAATGATTATCAATTTGGTGCAGGGCAAACTCGTATTGAAAATGTAGAGACAACTGACGAAGAAGGTAATGTGACAACTACAACCAGAGAAGTTACCCTTGATGGTGATGGCAAGTCTGAAATGGATTTAGAGTTAGCATTCTATAATGCAAAGCCAATTGATAATCCAAATATTGGTGATTAAATTAATGTAAGAAAAGAGACAACAAGAAACGCTTCATCAGAAAGGTGGTTGTTATGATGAAGAAAAAAGCAATTCCTAAGAAATTAAAAGGTACGGTTTTGTTCACAGTCGTTTCTGTTATGATGGTACTGATTGTATTTCTGGTTGCGACACTTGCATTAGCGTCAACTGCTAGCAAACGTGCCTATACAAATTATCAACAGGAACAAGCAGAATATACTGCAAGAGCCGTGATAGAGGCTGTGACAAGAGAAATTGAAGCAGATGTGAATAGTCTTTTTATTCGTGCTGACATTGTGAATTATAATGATACTCCTGGTGATACAGATACTATCAATGTACAAATTGATGATGGTGCTGGTTCTGTGGAAACATATCCTGTTACAATTGTCAATACTGGTGAACAACGTGCGATTTATGATGCAGCATCAGGCTGGCAGAACTTAGATGTATACAGATTATCTGTTACAGTAGATAGTGCTACGACAACTGCTGAAGCTACTTATGAAACTTTTATTGGTTTGAAGAAGATTATTAATCCAGGTACTCAAAACAATCAGAATTCTGGTGGTGATGGTGGTGCGTTCGTCAGCTTGGGTGATACAGGCGGTACTGAAATTGCAACACATGGTTATACAACTGGCGGAACATATCTTGGTATCGGTGTAACTGGATATGATTATCATATGTCCGCTGGTGGTGATATTACCATTGATGCACCATTCTATGTAAATGGTAATTTGCATTCACCTACGCAATTTATTATGCATTTCACAAAACCGAATGATTTCATGGTAGTCAGAGGAGACTTTTCTGCACAGAATGATAATATTCAAACATCATTTGCAGGTTATACAGATGCAACAACAACAGGAGGGTCTACCTACGAAAATACACCTTATATTTATGTAGAGGGAAAACTTTCTGCACCAGGCAGTAAATTTAAATTCGGTGAATCTGCTCATGCAGTTAATCTTTACTGTGGTTCTTTAGAAGTGGGACAGAATGGTTTTGAAATGTGGGGAGATATTTATCTGATGGACGAAGGTGTAGAATCCGTTCTTAAATCATCAGGTGCTTCTACAAAACTTTACAAATGGTCAGGTGCTACGTTTACACGTGATGAAGGCTATGATACACAATATGGCAATATTTATTCTATGGGTTCATTGAAAGTAGAAGATAATAATGGCTTGATTGTAGATGGTAATGTACAGATTAATGAAGATTTAACCGTTTCTAATTTGACAGTAACAGGTGATGTAGTCGTAAACGGTACATTAACTGTAACAGGAACATTAAATGCAAACAGTGTCATTGCAACAAATGTTATTGGTGGCACAATTAATGCCACAAACGGCGTGAAAGCAGTTACTTCTACTGTACCATTTACAGCAATTGATACAAGTGCTTTAACTTCTAAAGGTGACCGTAGTATTAAAACATGGTATACTGATGTCTGGATTGACCCGAACGGCGAAAATCAATGGGCAGATGGCAAAGGCTATATGAAAGTTAATTATATAAAGCATACAGAAATTGATGGTGTTGCACAGCCTGATGAAACTGTAAATAATCAGGATATTGTTGCATGGACAGAGGGATTAGACCCAACGGCATTTCCTTCTTTTGCAGCATATGCGGCTACTGTTAATGATATAGCAAATGATATTCAGACTTATACAAGTGATATCACTGCAAAAACAGAAATTATACCTTTAGGATATGATTTAAGCGGTGTATATGGCAGAGAGATTTATCCAAGTGGTTATACAAAAACAAAACTGAATGAAGTTGACCCTGTAACTAATAAGAGCAAGATTGAAAATCCACAGGCTTCTAATTATGAATCAATGTATCCTATCAGTGTAAATAATTTAGATGCAACGATTTATGATGGTGGATATAAAGTACCAGTATATGGAAACGGAAGTTTGACATATTCAAGTCTTACTGGCACATATGGCATAGAAGAACTTGATCCACCAGATGTGAATGGCAATAAGAAAAATTATTATACTGTAACAGCAAACTGTGTTTTGAATGGCTATTTTGAGAAAAATGTCTATATTGATGGTTCTGCTGGAGATATTACAGTTGTACTTGATAATGTTTCATTCAGTGGTAACACTGGTGCAAGTATTATTGTAAATGATACAAATAATGTAACTCTGTTTATCGTAGGCACTTTAACACTTGGTGCATCTGGTCAAGGTACTTCTATTATCACAACAGATTATCTTGATTTGTTCAAAGGTGTAGGCAATTGGAGTTATACTGATAATCTGAAAGGTGTCATGGGAAGTTTACAAAACGATGTGCAGATTGAACAAGTCCAACAAGTTGGTAATGATAAGTATCCAAATGTGACAATTCATTCTGATGATAATGCTACATTAAGCGTCCCTGAAAATGGTCTTGTAGTTGGTCTTGTCAGAGCGCCAAAGCTGATTTATAATTCTGGTCAGGCAAGAGACTGCAATAAAACAATTGCATATGAATTGCCTACAGGTGAAATTATAAACTATGGTGCGAACCGTTCTATTAATGTAACTGGTACACAAGCAGTTGGTTTGATTGGACAGTTAATTGCAGGAAAAATTCAACTAAGCAGTAATGGTAACTGGGGTATGCTTTATATCACTGACCCGACTACTAACCAAAATAATCAACAGAATCAACAGCAGCAACAACAGCAGAATACTCCAGCTACAGAATCTATTCAATACACAATGCTTTATGGCAACATGTATTAAGGAGGAATGGCTCATGAAGTTACGAAGAAAAAACAAAAAGCTAAAGGGAATGACGCTGATTGAATGTATCATAGCAATGGCAATTCTGGCACTTACAGGTGTCATTGTAGCGAGAACAGGTGCTGTCACAAACAGATTATTTATTAATACCAATCATCTGAATAATAAAACACAGGCAGAATCTGCAATCGGTAGTGTGAGAAATACAACAAAACTGAATGAATATTGCAATGCAAATTCTGTTTCCAATGGCGAACAAGATGTCACTTTTACAGTTGGAGGTTATGCTCCCAGAACTGCGAAAAGATATTCTACCAAAGCGGCAGATGTCGCTTCTAGCAAAGATTGTGATACTGACTTAGATAATAGTGCAAGTCTGCAATACTATGAGTTTAATTAATCAGGAGGCGGAATTGTGAAAAAGAAAAAATTAAAGGGTTTCACTTTGATAGAATTAATCGTTGTAATGGCGATTTTTGGAATCATTCTGGTTGCAGCAATGCAATTAATGTTACCCGCTTCTAAAGTCATGGTGCAGTCAGAGCATTATGAGAATCAACAGGCAGTTGTGACAAATATTTCTAATTATTTAGATGCTGTGTTGACACCAGCGGAATTTATGGACGCATATAACGGCAATAGAGACCCTGGAACACTTGCACAAAGTTATGCTGAGTATTATTATGAAGGCGTATTAAAAAGTGGTTCTGATGTGAATGCACCAGCTTTTGCAACTGGCAAGATTCATGTATTAGAATTAGATAACAGTGGTACAGATACGATACTGAACAATTATGTTTATGATGCAGATTTTACAACAGGTAGTGTTTCTGTCGCATATAATTCTTTAGAATCTGTTAATAATGCAATTAATCATGCATATTATGATAATTATAATCTGCAAATCAGAGTAGGTTCTTTTGATGAAAATACTTGGGGCGATTTAATACTTCAACCAGATTTTCAGAATAATGTCAGTGCAAGCAATATCATGTTTACAATCAAGTCAGAAACAAAAAATACTGTAAATGGCTCTGTGCATACGTCTTATAATACAGCATTTATGGCATTGGGATATGTTTTTAATGATCCTACAGCAAGTTCTACAGCAAGCTTAAATTATTATGTGATTGATGAAAAAGCTGCACCACCTCCAGCAAATCCACTAGACCCGCCAAATCCTAATATATTAAGCATTGTACAAATTGCAACACCAAATATCACAGCACGTAAATTAGATGCTTCCATGGCAAATGCACGTTGGAATGGTACCTTATCAGCTCGTACAAGAAATGATTATGACCCACCAACAAATGCAGTTGAAAATTACTATTTTGTTTATAGTTATGGTTCAGATATTAATACAAATCCATAAAAAATAAAAAAATAATCGGCAGTCGGAATAGATTGCAATCCGCCTGCCGAGTTATTTTAAAAATTAAGCAATTGAAGTGATTTCATAGGGATTATATGTAACCCAAGCAATATACCAATCAAAAATTTGATTTCCGAATAAAGTTCCTAGGAATAAGCCAATTGCAAGATAAGGTCCAAAAGCAAATTTGGAATCACCATCACGCATTTTTAGAATCATGCCACAAACACCAGCAATGATAATTCCTAAAAATGCAGAAACAATAACGGCTTTCCAGCCAATTAATAATCCGCCACAAGCCATTAGCACTGTGTCGCCAAGTTCAATTGCACGAAAACGCTCACCAAATTTTTTTTCAATAATTGGCACACTGATTTCACCAATTAGGAAAAAGGGCAGACTAATGCAAACAAGTCCTATTAAATGAGAAACCAACGACACGGAATGTTCCGTTATAAAATAATGCAGATTCTGGAATTTTTCAGGAGAAACAAGAGAAATAACAGAAATGATAATATCTGGAATTGCAAGAATTGCAATAAAAATTAACAAATGCAAATCCATTTCCATTGTGTCCCAGTCAATAAATGCAATGCAGATTAATGCAGAGAAAAAAAAGCAATAAATTACGCTTTGCAAATTAAAATCTAGTACTGTAAACGTAATTAAATAAATAATACAGTTCAGAGATTCTACAATAGGATAGCGTTTAGAAATGGGTTCATGACAATTACGGCATTTGCCTTTTAATAAAAGCCAGCTAAGCACTGGAATATTATCTCTGGCACGGATTTTTGTTCCGCAAGTCATGCAGTGTGAAGACCGTTTGACAAGAGATTCGTTTTTTGGTAGTCTAAAAATAACAACATTTAGAAAACTGCCGATACATATCCCATAGAAGAATACGATGAGGTAAAACATGATGTAAAATTGCAGTTCCATAAATTCACTGTGTAGCATTGTGAATGCCCTCCTTAAATCGTTAATATATATATTATAACATAAAATGACATCATTTACAAGTATAAATTAAAAAACCGATTTGTAATTAAAATAAAATATGGAGGTTATTTTTTCATGAGAAATATTCGTATTGGTGATTATCTCGTAGAACAAGAATTAATCACACAAGAACAATTGAATCAAGTATTAGCAAAACAGAAAGAAAACAGCGA
>CAMWUF010000022.1 GCA_947177375.1 uncultured Ruminococcus sp. | reverse complement strand
AGCTAAAGCAACAAACAGCTCCAAATGGTAAAATACACAGTGCCTGTCCAACTAAAGATAGCTGAACAGACAAAGGTAATTTTGCTGTTAAATCAATTAAATTAGGGTCAACTGCCCATAAATAAAGCTGTGGGAAAAAAATTATCACGATTTGCAAGATAAAATATATTACAAAACATAGCAATGAAGCAAAAGATAATTTTTTTGTCATGCTAAAATCCTCACTAATTGTTAATGATTAATGATGGAATAATCTAATACCAGTAAATGCCATTGCAATTTGATATTTATTACAAGTCTCAATGACATTATCATCACGAATAGAACCGCCTGGTTCTGCAATATAAGCAACACCGCTTTTTTTCGCACGTTCGATATTATCACCGAATGGGAAAAATGCATCTGAACCTAAACAAACATCAGTATTTTTTGCAAGCCAAGCCTTTTTTTCTTCTACAGTGAAAATTTCAGGCTTTACTTTGAAAATTCTTTGCCATTCGCCGTCACGTAACACATCTTCATATTCATCACCAATATAAACATCAATTGCATTATCTCTATCAGCACGGCGGATATTATCCACAAATTGCAAATTTAAAACTTGTGGAGATTGACGAAGCCACCAGTTATCAGCTTTTTGTCCTGCAAGACGTGTGCAATGGATTCTGGATTGCTGACCTGCACCAATACCAATTGCTTGACCGTCTTTGACATAGCATACAGAATTAGATTGTGTATATTTCAGTGTAATCAAAGAAATTAATAAATCATCTAATTTATCAGCAGGAATATTTTTATTCTCTGTTACAATATTAGATAATAAATTTTTATCAATTGCTAATTCATTTCTGCCTTGCTCAAACGTCACACCGTAAACTTGTTTATGTTCAATCGGATTTGGCGTATAATTCTCATCAATCTGCAAAATACAGTAAGTTCCTTTGCGTTTCGATTTTAAAATTTCTAATGCTTCTTCGTCATAAGCTGGTGCAATAATACCGTCAGAAACTTCACGTTGAATCATTTTTGCTGTACAAACATCAACTTTATCAGACAATGCAATAAAATCGCCATAAGAAGACATTCTGTCAGCTCCTCTTGCTCTTGCGTAAGCACTTGCCAATGGTGATAATTCGCCTAAATCATCTACCCAATAAATTTTTTTCAGCGTATCGCTTAACGGTCTGCCGATTGCTGCACCAGCAGGAGAAACATGCTTAAAAGAAGTTGCCGCACAAACACCTGTTGCAGTTTTTAATTCTTTTACTAATTGCCAGCCATTCAAAGCATCCAGTAAATTAATATAGCCAGCTTTGCCATTTAATACAGTAATTGGCAATTCTGAACCGTCTTCCATAAAAACTTTAGACGGCTTTTGATTTGGATTACAGCCGTATTTTAAAAGCATTTCATTTGCCATTGGAATTTTCCTCCTTGAATTTAGATAAATTTAATTTCAGGGTGAGAGATTCACCCTGTATTGATTTTAATATCACTGTATTTCCAGAAAATACAGCTTCTGTTATCACATGATTGCAAACAAAATTAAAATATTCCTGATATTGTTCAGAATCATGATAAGTCATTAATGCAATCGGATTTGGTTCATAATTAGAATATTCAAAGGCAATGCAAGGCGTTAGATAAATTTCATGTCGGAGCTGTTCCAACATATCATGATTTTCATTTTGATAAGCTTGTATAAATTGCAAATATGTTTTATCAGAAATTTCATATAATTCAATACTATCTGTCATGCCAACATGACCAATATAAACATATTGCTTATTTAACGTAATGCCCAAAGCCTCCCAATTGCCAAAAAATGTGCTGATATAATAAATATTTTTTCGTTCTGGAAATATCATACTTTTGTATATTTATTAATAATTTTAGAATTGGATTCGCCTGTTTCGATATTAATATAACGCACAAATAAAGAAACTTTATTATCTTCATTAAGTGCATTCCAAAGATTTTCAGCAAAATCATCTAAATTATTAGGAATAGTAATTTTCTTAGGTTCGCCCTCAAAGCTAGGCAATGGATTTCCGTCATTCATGTAAGTATGAATAAAATGTCCATAGCCTGCAATTGGATTACTATAAGAAAACGTAAAACGTTCCACACTGTCGGGATTACCATCAGCGGATTTTAAAATAGACATTGCATAATTATATTTTCCATCCCCAACATGCATAATGCCTGAAATTCTAGGTGTATAATTTGGTGCATCATCTTCATATTCACGAGTACGCAAAGATTGTTCAAATGTCTGTTGCTTGTCCATAAGTTCATAGATAGTATCTGTCTGGTCGCCATTGGTGACAATAATTTTATTTCCCAATACTCTAACAGGAGAATAAATAATCAAATGCGGGTCAGACAGTTTAGACGGGTCAGCGGCTTCTGTTTTAATGCCGTCCTCTGTTGCTGTGAAAACTCTATTACGAGAATTTACACTTCTGCCCATAATAAAATATGCCGTTACAGCAAATTTGCTATCCGCAGACTTGCCAATAATAATCCCTCTTCCAGGGTAAGAATTTTGTTTTAATTCTTCATAAATATCTAAAACTTGCATAATTATCCCCTTTCAAGATAATATATTAATCAATAATCCAGACATGATTATTTTCAATTTCTAACCGTTCTTCACAGAATAAGCTAACAGCTTGTGGCAAAATCTGCCATTCTGCCTGTTCCATAACACGCTTTTGTAAAATTTCTGGTGTATCACCTTTTTGAATTGCAACAGCTTTTTGCAAGATAATTGCACCACCGTCACAGATTTCATTCACAAAATGCACAGTCGCACCAGTTAATTTCACACCTTTTTCCAGAGCTTTTTCATGCACATGCAAGCCATAAAATCCGTCTCCGCAAAAAGCAGGAATTAAAGCAGGATGTACATTAATAATTTTATTTTCATAAGCCTGAATAATAATTTTATCTAAAATAATCATAAAGCCAGCAAGTACAATTAAATCCGCCTGCTCTTGTTTTAGCATATCCAGTAAAGCCAGACTATACGCATGATTATTTTCAAAATTTTTTCTTGGCAAAACATGCGTTTTAATTCCATGCTGTTCTGCACGTTGCAACGCATAAGCATTTGGATTTGACGAAATCACACAAGAAATATTTCCGTTTTTAATTTCGCCCTGTTCCTGTTTGTCAATTAAAGCTTGTAAATTCGTTCCGCCACCAGAAACTAATACAATAATATTTTTCATGATTCTTCCTCTTTTATTTTATTACTTTATGTTGAAAAATAAATAGCAAGCCAAATAATAAAAAATGCTGCTGACATACACATGCCTATTACATAAGGCAAAGTTATATTTTTTTCCTGTTCAGGAAACCAGAAAAAAGACGGTTTTGATAAACTATAATAAATTAAATAATCCACATCTTTTTTGTAAGAAATATGTTTTGACCATACACAAGAAACTGATTTTAAAATTTCTGTTGGTGTTTCATAACACATCACAGGTGCATGAATATAATATTCTTCTGGTTCTTGATGTTTACGATAAATTCTAATCAATTTAGATTGATATTCCACCAAATTTGCTATGGTCTGTACACTATTTTTTATCATATGACTGCGTATGAGAACCTGAATCAAATTCCATATTAAAAACAAACCAGTTGTAAAAAACGGTGCAATTAACTCCAAATCGTCCATAAGCATGAATATTCCCGTTATCACGCCAATTAATAGCATACTAACAATATCTGTTATTGTATAAACTAATTCCATATCTGTAAGCAAATTTGTTATCCCTTTGTGCAATACTTGATAAAGCGTGATACTAAGAAAACATATAAAAGCAGTTACCAAAGTAAGCATAATAAAAATTATTCTAAAATAACACCGTCTTCTGATTCTACTAATTCGCCCAGAATATAAGCATTTTCACCTGCTTGATTTAAAATAGTAACTGCATTGTCAGCATCTTCTTGTGCGACAGATACTATCATACCAACACCCATATTAAACGTATTAAACATATCACGTTCTGGAATATGTCCTGTTCTGGCGATTAAATCAAAAATAGGCAATTTTTGCACATCTTTTTTGGCAATATGTGCAGAAATGCCCTTTGGCAAAGAACGAGGAATATTTTCATAAAATCCACCACCTGTAATATGCGAAACAGATTTTACAGTGACAGTTTCCATGAGTTTTAAAACAGGCTTTACATAAATTTTAGTTGGTGTTAAAAGCGTTTCGCCAAGCGTAGCACCCAATTCATCAAAATACATTGCTAAATTCTGCTCATTAACATCAAACACTTTTCTTACAAGAGAAAATCCGTTAGAATGCACTCCTGAAGATGTTAAAGCAATTAATACATCACCTGCTTTTTGAGATTCTGTATTCACAATTTTTTTCTTATCCACAACACCAACAGAAAAACCAGCTAAATCATATTCATCAACTGGATAAAAACCAGGCATTTCGGCTGTTTCACCACCAACTAATGCACAACCAGCCTGTACACAACCGTCAGCAACACCAGAAACAATTTTTGCAATTTTTTCAGGATAATTTTTGCCAACTGCAATATAATCCAAGAAAAATTGCGGTTTTGCACCACAGCAAATAATATCATTCACGCACATTGCAACACAGTCAATTCCGACTGTATCATGTTTATCTAATAAAAATGCAATTTTTAATTTCGTTCCGACACCATCTGTGCCAGAGACAAATACAGGCTTTTCAATGCCAGTTAAATCTGGTTCAAATAAACCGCCAAAACCACCAATACCAGACAATACACCTGTAATATTAGTTTTAGCAATATGTTCTTTCATTAATCGAACAGCTTCATAACCAGCAGTTACATCAACGCCAGCTTCTTTATAGCTTTCTGAAAAACTATTACTCATAAAATAATTAACCTCCTAACTTAGCTTCAAATTTATTTTTGGGCATTTCTTTTGGAACAGATACTGGATAATCACCAGTAAAACAACCCACACAAAAATTAGTTTTTGATTCTTTGGCAATATTTTTCACACCGTCTAAGCTTAAATATCCTAACGTATCAGCTCCGATTGCCTGACAAATTTCTGGAATTTCCATTTGACAAGCAATTAAATTTTCTTTGCTGTCAATATCCGTGCCAAAATAACAAGGATTCGTAAACGGTGGACAAGATACCCTGAAATGAATTTCTTTTGCACCTGCTTCACGCAAAAGCTTCACAATTCTTGCCGAAGTTGTTCCTCTGACAATGCTGTCATCTATTAACACAACACGTTTTCCAGCAACAGTTTCTTTAATGACATTTAATTTTAAATTCACAGAATTAGTTCTCTGTTGCTGACTAGGCTGAATAAAAGTTCGTCCGATATAGCGATTTTTAATAAATCCGACACCATAGGGAATCCCTGACGCATGTGAAAATCCTAAAGCTGCATCTAAACCACTATCAGGCACACCAATCACAACATCAGCATTGACAGGGTGTTCCTGCCAGAGCAATTCTCCTGCACGGAGTCTTGCTCTGTGAACACTACACCCTTCTAACACAGAATCAGGTCTTGCAAAATAGACATATTCAAATACACACATTGCTGATTTTCTGCCACAATGCGTTCTAATCGAACGAATGCCCTCAGGTTCTACGACAATAATTTCACCAGGGAGCAAATCTCTTTCAAATTTTGCACCAACAGCATCTAATGCACAAGTTTCAGACGCAAATATGATACTGCCATCTGGAAAACTTCCCATCACAAGCGGACGAAAACCGTTTACATCTCTTACAGCGATTAATTTTTGTGCTGACATAATCAAAAGCGAATAAGCACCTTGTAAATCATACATAGCATGTTCTACCGCACGTTCGATAGAATCTTTTTTGATTCTATGTTCTGTTAAGCAATAAGAAATTACTTCTGTATCATTGGTAGACTGAAAAATAGCACCTTTCATTTCATATTTTTCACGTAATCTATGTGCATTGACTAAATTTCCATTGTGTGCAATAGCAAGATTTCCTTTTACATGCTGAACAACTAACGGCTGAGCATTCACTCTATTATTGCCACCTGTAGTAGAATATCTTACATGTCCAATAGAAATATTACCCTCACCGAGTGAATTTAAAATATCTGGTGAAAACACTTCAGGCACTAAGCCTAAATCTTTATGATGTGAAAAAACGCCTTTGTCATTGACAACAATGCCACAACTTTCCTGTCCTCTATGTTGCAAAGCAAATAAACCTGAATAAACTAAATTTGCAACTTGTCTTGTATGTTTGGAATAAACACCAAATATGCCACATTCTTCATGAATCCCTGTTCTGTGCAAAATAAAATCATTCCTTCCCGTTCCAACAGTAAGTACACAAATTACATTCTGGTTTTCCAATTGCTCTAACAGTACCTGGTAAAGACTGGAATTCCAGAGATGTTAATTTTAATCTGCGACAAATTTCATCACGCAATTTTCTGCCACGTTCTGTTTCAGAATTGCTATATTCTTCAAGATAATTCATACCGTCTGCACCCTCAAGAAAATCAATCACTTGTCTGGCAATTAATTCCATTTCCGAAGTACTTCTTGAAAAATTCAAATATTTGCAGCCATACATAATTGGCGGACAGGCAGAACGCATATGCACTTCCTTTGCACCGTTTTCATATAAAAATTCTACAGTCTCACGCATTTGTGTGCCTCTGACAATACTATCATCAACAAATAATAATTTCTTGCCTTCAATTAATTCATGTACTGGAATTAATTTCATTTTCGCAACTTGATTTCTAAGCTTTTGACTCGTTGGCATGAAACTTCTAGGCCAAGTTGGTGTATATTTAATAAATGGTCTTGCAAACGGAATACCACTTTTATTCGCATAACCAATTGCATGAGGCGTACCCGAATCTGGCACACCACAGACATAATCCACATCAGGCAATCTGCCAGCTTTCATATCATTTTCAGCCATAATTTCGCCGTTGCGAGTACGCATAGTTTCTACAGTCACGCCCTCATAGACGGCATTCGGATAGCCGTAATATGTCCATAGAAACGAACAAATTTTTAAATTATCTGTTCCCTCTGCAAGTATTTCACAGCCATTTGCTGTCAATTTTACAATTTCGCCTGCTTTTAATTCCTGATAAATCGCATAGCCTAATTTCTGAAATGCAAATGATTCCAGAGAAACACAATAACCATCTTCACGTTTGCCAATAATAATAGGCAAACGACCATATTTATCTCTTGCAACAATAATGCTATCCTGTGTCAAAATCAAAAGTGACATCGTGCCGATAATTTTTTCTTGTGCGTATCTAATACCATCTGTAAAATTATCTTTTTGCGAAATTAACGCACCGATTAAATCACCAGAATTAATATTGCCACTGCTCATGACTTCAAAACTTGCACAACCGTTTTCTAATAATTCTTCTGCCAGCTGTTTTGCATTCTGAATCACACCAACACTACAAACTGCATATAATCCCAATTTAGAACGCATTAAAATTGGCTGAGGGTCTGTATCGCTGATACAGCCGATACAGAGTTTGCCCTCCATAGCATTAACATCTTTTTCAAATTTTGTCCTGAATGGTGAATTTTCAATACTGTGAATACTTCTTTGAAATCCTAATGCAGGACTATAAGCTGTCATTCCGCCTCTTCTTGTTCCTAAATGAGAGTGATAATCTGTTCCAAAAAAAACATCTGTAATACAATCATTTTCAGAAATTGCACCGAAAAAACCGCCCATTATGCTTCACCCATCAGTCTTTTCATAATTTCCTGATAAGCTTCTTCTACACCGCCCATATCTCTGCGGAAACGGTCTTTGTCAAGTTTTTCATGTGTGGTGCTGTCCCAGAAACGGCAGGTATCAGGAGAAATTTCATCAGCAAGCAAAATTTCACCATGAAAACGACCAAATTCAATTTTGAAATCAATCAAATCAATATTTAATTTCTTGAAGAAATCCAGCATAAATGCATTGACTTTAAATGCATATTCAGAAACTTTGTCAATTTCTTCCTGTGTTGCCAATCCAAGAGCCAATGCATAATAATCATTAATAAATGGGTCTCCCAAATCGTCATTTTTATAGCTAAATTCCAAAGTAGGCTGTTTCAAAGCTGTACCCTCTGGAACACCAAGCTTTTTAGAAAAACTGCCTGCGGCCACATTTCTGACAATAACTTCCAGTGGCAAAATTTCCACTTTTTTAACAATTGTCTCACGGTCGGAAATTTCTTCAACTAAATGCGTTGGAATTCCAGATTCAGCCAATAGCTTGAACATGAAATTTGTCATTCTGTTATTAATGACACCTTTACCTGTAATAGTACCTTTTTTCTCGCCATTAAAAGCTGTTGCATCATCTTTGTAATCTACGATGACTAAATCAGGATTGTTAGTAGCAAATACTTTTTTTGCTTTGCCCTCATAGAGCTGTTCACCTTTTACAATATTTTCCATTTCAAAAAACCTCCAAAATATATAATTAAGCTTTTATAAGCTTTTTACCAATTCTTGCATTGCCAAATCTTTTTTCTTGACACCCTCTGCCATGTCAGATTTCATTTTCTGCAAAGCTTCTGCCAATTCTGAATCAGATAAAGCCAGCATTTGTACAGCAAGAATACCTGCATTTGCAGCACTGTTAATTCCGACAGTTGCAACTGGAATACCAGGGGGCATTTGTACCGTTGCAAGCAAAGCGTCCATGCCATCTAACGCATCTGATTTGACTGGAATGCCAATAACAGGCAAAATCGTATGTGCTGCAAGAACACCGCCAAGATGTGCTGCTTTTCCAGCTGCGGCAATAATTACACCGAAGCCATTTTCTACAGCATGTTTTGAAAATTCTGTAGCCAATTCTGGTGTTCTGTGTGCAGACATCACATGCACTTCATACGGAACGCCAAAAGACTTGAGCTTTTCTACAGCAGATTTTACTACTGGAAAATCGCTGTCACTGCCCATGATAACTGCTACTTTTTTGGACATAAAAACTCCTCGATTCTTCTGCATAAATTTTAAATAACAGCTTTTTGCAGAATTTTTTGCTGTTATTTATTTATTCTTCAGCAACTGGTTCTGAATCTGCATTTTCTATTATATCTTCAAACTGCAAATCCGTTGCTGTGAGAATCATTTGATTTTCTGAATTTTTCCGAAAATATAAATGCACTTCGGCT
Organism: uncultured Ruminococcus sp.; assembly: GCA_947177375.1. Taxonomy (GTDB): domain Bacteria; phylum Bacillota; class Clostridia; order Oscillospirales; family Ruminococcaceae; genus UBA3855. The sequence goes on along the minus strand of CAMWUF010000022.1, from coordinate 70 downwards.
TGTCCAGAAATATTCTGTTCTTCTTGCATATCCTCATAATTTACTACAAACATGAAATCATATGCACCGC
>CAMWUF010000021.1 GCA_947177375.1 uncultured Ruminococcus sp. | reverse complement strand
GATATTACAGCTTTGCAAAGAAAGTTATAAATTGTGCAAGACAATGGTGAACTACTTCTCCAACAGCAATGTTGACATTGAAAGAAATTTTAAAAATATTGAGAAAAATATTGATGAACTTAAAACTGAAATACATAAGCTTGACAAGTTGAAAGCAACAGAGAGTCATGTTTATACGGACGATGAACTTATGAAATTAAAGGCTACAATGAGTTGGAATCAACTTCATATACAAACAAAAATCCCTGTTTCAACATTGCAGTATCGTTGTAGACGGTACAGGAATGAAACAGGGAAGAAAGGCAGTTAAAATAATGGATAACAGTTATAAAGAATTTAAGGCACTTGTAAGTGATTTGCTTGATGATTTGGTTAATTCAGATACATATGATACTGACACAATTGTATTTAAGTTCTACAAGTTTATAGTGGAGCAGAACATTGAGTTATATAAGACTTATCTGAACTGCTATGGACATGATGATAAAGAAACACTGGAAAAATTGGAACATATCAGCAAAATTGATACAAAGCTGAATACAGGTAAAATCAGTATGGGCGTAATGTATGAGATATACGATATTTACACTGATGACTTGTTGAATCATGATATGAGCAAGTTGGAAGAAATGACAACAAAGTAATAAATTATACATACAATAAAATTTATATAGTGTCACCTGATTTTTATTGGGTGACACTTTTTAGTGCATTTAATCCCTGAAATCAAACAGGACTTTAGGCGTTATGTCAAGAACATCACAAAGTCTGAAAATTACATCAAGGGAACAGCCTACATTTCCAAGTTCAATGGCACTTATGTGACTCCTGTCTATGTCAACAAGTTCGGCAAGCTGAAGTTGTGTCAACCTGTTCTTTTTACGGTAATAGACAATATTAAGTCCAAGATTCTCATAAAGTTGTTTGTACTCTGCTTTCATAGTGTGAACCTCCCGTGTGGTATTATATAATAAGCATACCGCAATTTGACAAAACATTAAACCTTGTGAAAATAGCGTAATGATGTTTATACAAGTCATTTTATTTTTGAAAAAAGTAAAAAATCTATTGACATTTACTTTTTGATGTGGTATAATACTACACATTATGATAAAATTTTAAAAATTAAAAGGAGAATTAATTTATGAAAATCAAGAAAATTTTAATATCTTTAATGGCACTTGTTATTGTAGCAAGCCAGTTTACAGGCTGTGCAGACAGCGACCTCAACAACAATGTAATGAACAGTGAGGAAGTTGTTATTACAGCTGAAAAGACAGTGTATGACAGAAAGGGTGAATTATCCAAAATTGATTGGATAGCATTGCAGGAGAAAACATCAAACAGCAACATCAGAGAATATTTGGATAAATATTTTGACAACCACACCAATGCAAAAGGCATCAAATATGAAGCTTTCTACACCAACAAAGACAACAACCAAGAGGGCAACAACACCCTGTTCACAGTCTTAGGCAATGAATATGTAGCAAACACCCTCTCAACACTCACCAACACACCAAATAAAGAAATAGCCCAATATTTAAACAAGGATTATGCAGACCTTGAGGAAAGTGATTATACATCGGCAATGTTTAACGGCTATTTTGAGTTGATACCCGACAGCACACCCAATTACTTCAATGGCGGAGCATCATTATCAAGAGCAGAGGCAATGGCATTAGTCATGAGGGCAGTGACACCAGTAGGAACACTTGAACCCGACACCACATTTGAACAGGCAGTAACAGGCACAGCATATGACCCCTACACACCTTATGCCTCAAAAGAGAACAACAACTCTTATATCTCAACAGCAGACGGCAGTCTTAACAAAGACAACTATGCAGGAGCAATGACACGAGCAGAGTATGTTTATTTAGCACTCAATGCAGTTTATGGCACAGAACAAATCTCAACAGCAGATGTAAGCAATGTAAGTTTATCGGATTGTACCAATAACAGCAAGATAGCAGACACCCTCAAACTCACACCAACATCAAATCAATATCATTCAGCTTGTTTACAGTATGCCCTCCAGAACGCAGACAAGGGCGTACCAGATGAACTTTATAAAGCAATAGCAACAGCAAACAACAAAGGCATTATCAGCAGTGAAACACGTTGGGACGAGGCGATTACAAAGACAGAGGTAATAGAAATCCTGATAGCAACAATGCAGTCATATTACAATGACAATGGCTACCCGTATAACAATGCAGAGGGCGGAACAACAGCCTCTTTAGAGTCTGATGTAAAGGCATTATGGGAAAAGCAGGATAAAAATGATATGTCATGTACAGAGGAGGAGTTTATAGAGGATTATGTAACAGCAGTAGGCAATGGCTCAATGACACCAGAGGCATTTGAGGAAAGCATTGAGGCAAGATACTCAATTAAATTTGCAGAAAAGCAGGCAGAGGAAGATAAGCAGATATACATTGATAGTTTATGGGAGTGCTATGGCGGAGATAAACTTACTTGTGACAAAGAAACATTTACAAAGGAATACAACGCATACAGAGAGGAAAAAGGCGACAGCTACAATGAAGAAGATTTTGCAACATATATAAAAGAAAAGTATGGCAAGCAGGAGACAGAGGAGACAGAGGCAACAGACAAAACAGATGAAACAGACAGTAGCGTTGACAATGACGACAATACACCAGATAACAACAGCAGTAATAATGATAATAGTTCAACAGGAAACAGTGGCAACAGCAACAGTGGAAACAGTAGCAACAGTGGCAATACATCAAATAACAACGATACAGTTTACACGCCACCAGTTGATAACAACAGCAGTAGCAATAGTAATAATGATACACCTGTTTATACTCCGCCAGCAGAGCCAGTATACACACCACCAGTAGAACAAACACCTACACCACAAGAGCCAGTTTATACACCACCAGTTGATAATGGTGGCTCAAGTAATAGTGGCGGTTCATCAGGTTGGGAAGATGTAGATGACTTTGCGAATTGTGGGCAAAGTGGTTGGAGTGACGAACTTTCAGGTTGGATAGATAATGCATACAATTAAACACATTGACAGGAGGTAAAAGTTTATGGGGCGTAAAAGATTAAAGAATATGCTTGTAGCTACAACAGCATTAGCAATATAGAATATGCCTTTTTATGAAAAATATACAAAATAATTAATATAGAATCAGTCCTCATCTCAGTGACATATAGTCATGAAATGAGGACTCTTTTAAAATATTGATATATCAACAATTATGTCACTGTTCATTATTGTATCATAACATAGTTTGGCATTGCCGATGTCACTTATGAAACGAAATGCACTTGTTGCTACATAGTCCTGATTCATTTCAAAAGTTTTCCACCTGCGTTTTAATGTTTCGCATACATAGCCTGTTGTATTGCTTCCACCGAAAATATCAACTACTAAGTCGTTCTCATCAGTAAGGAACTTGACAAAAAAGCAGTAGGAAAGCGTGCAGGGTGGTACTTAATGTCTAAGCTACGACAGGCTTGTAAGTATTGACTTTTGTTATTGGCGTTGGCTATTTCCAACAGGTTGCTTGGCAAAGCACCTTTATTTTTTTGAAAGGACGTATCTTTTGGGTGCTTTTTACGGAAGAATTTTTTCATAGCCTTTGAATAAGGTTTTAGGGCTTTGGTTGTATTGGCTTTGGGATTTTCATTAGGAGAAAGCCACCATAAATTATTTACATTGTCTTTAGCTCTTATTTTGCGTCGGCATACATACATTGACGGATATGGCAGTCTTGACGGATTATACCAGTAGAACGGCTGACATAGGTTAAGGTTTAACTCTTTTACCATTCTGACAAGCAGTTCAAATGAGTAAATATTATAACATGGCTTGTTTTTTAGATATGAAGTGCCGAAGTCAATAACAATGCTACCTGTTGACGTTAGTTTTGGAATCATTAATTTAACAAACTCTAACAGCCAGTTATTATAGCTATCTTGACTTTCATTGCCATACTCTTTAGGATTTATCAGAGGATACGGCGGTGATGTTATGAAGAGGTCTACAGAATTATTTGCGAGGTCATTAATAAGGATTTTTGAATCACCGCATATACATTCACCAAATTTTGTTTTATAATTACCCATATTACTCACTTCCCTACTCAGTTGCATACATTGTTATTCATGTTGCACACGTCTTAATTAACTATGTACGTGTAATTACACAGTTGCTCACCTATAATACTCACTTCCACACTTTGTTACTCACTTATACACATTATTTCTTTTTCTCATGAACCTAATTATCAACTTATTATGTATATACTATGAACCTAAAATAAAGGTGTGTCCTCATGAACCTATAAAATTATGAACCTAATAAAGAGTTAAAGAACCTGATATACAGGCATATCAACCTTATAAACTGCTTCATAGCGTTGTATAGTTGTGTCAGAACAGTCAAAAAATGGTATCAACTATCAAAGCACTGTTTATAGGGTTTATTATGCCTGTTTTTTTAATTCATTGCTATCTACTTATGCAACAGCCTATGATTATAAAACAGCAGTTTATTTTTAGGAGGTGAATATAATGAAAACATAGATGAACATGAGAAGATTTAATATATCAGATGAAAGGAGGTTTATAGATGTTTGATGATTTTGACTATTCAGAAATGTTTGGCGTAGAAAAAGAAGATGATGACATGATTGAAGCATACCATACACCTACATATGATGACTTTATATATACAGAACCAGAAGAGTTCAATCCACAGCATTATGAAGAATATGTATTCTTTTGTAATTTGACACAGTACAATAGTATAAATGAAAGTCTTTGCAATATGGAAACTCTTATAAAAATGGTAAACTTCATTATTGAAAAATTTAAGGAAAAAGGCGTTTATGCTGATGTTATCATCAATGACAAAAGTAAAAGCTACTCTATGAAACATAACCAAAAGACAAAAGAAGATATTCAAAATATCAAGGAACTGATAGACAAAGGACTTAATAATAGTCAAATTGAACGTCTTACAGGTATAACACGCAAAACTATTGCAAAATATCGTAATAGATTTAGATAAAGCCAACGTTTATATGTAATTGTACCATAAATTGACTTTTAAGTCAACATAATATTCAATTGATTACAGGTTTATTGAACTACTTCCACCACTAAAAATTGCAGTCCGTAAAAAGCAAACTACATCAAAAATACAATAATAGTGCCTGATACACGGCATTATATAGATATACAATAACTCTTCCCCTCCTCATACCCCTCAGCAGATGACAGAGGATATGAATAAAGAAAATAAATCATATTATGGACAAGACATTCATAATATTGAATGGAAGAAATTTGTTTATCATATGCAAAGGAGATTGAAATAATGAAAAATACATATACATTTGTGAACACACAGACCACCAAGGAACAGCTTGTTAAGTTTACCAAGGAGCTTGAAAAAATAATAGCTGTTGCATTTGAACGACAGTCAAGTATTGATAATACAGCAGATAAAATCCCTGAAAAAGTATAATTATAAAAATTCACAAAGCATTAACAAAATTATAATGGATAAGCGTTATAATATTTAATTCAAAGGGGGCATGATATTTGTGAATAATGTAGTTGCATATTGTAGAGTATCTACTAATAAAGAAGACCAGCTTAACTCATTTGAGGCACAAAAGAGCTTTTTTACTGAATATGCCCGACATAATAACTACAATCTTGTACATATTTATGCAGATGAGGGCATAACAGGTACATCAAGGAAAAAAAGAGAAGAATTTAATAAAATGATGGACGACAGTAAGAAAGGTATATTTGAGTGTGTGCTTGTAAAAGATGTATCAAGGCTTGCACGTAACACTGTTGATTTTTTACAGAGCATACGCCAGTTGAAAGCACTTGATATTAATGTTAAGTTTATCACTGCAAATATGGACATAATTGAAAGTAATGAGTTTATGTTGACTATGTTTGCAGCGTTGGCACAGGAAGAATCAGCCAATATGTCAAAGCGTGTGAAGTTTGGTAAGAGTATCAATGCGGAAAAGGGCAAAGTGCCTAATCTTTGCTTTGGCTACATCAAGATTAAAGGCGACTACTTTAATTTAAAGATAAATGAAGCAGAGGCAGAAGTTGTAAAGGAAATTTTCGATTTATATGTCAATAAAGGTTATGGCACTCATAAGATTGCAAAGACACTTAATAGTCGTGGACTTACAAGTTTAAGGGGTGTTCCGTGGTCTGTAACGGCAGTAAGTAGGATATTGAAAAATAAGATATATGCAGGGTATGTCATCAATGGTAAGACAGAAGTTAAAGATTTTATTGAAAAAACACGTATCATTAAAGATGAGTCACAGTGGTTTGAAGTAGAAAAGCCTGATTTGAAGATAATACCTCTTGAATTATGGAAAAAGGCACAGAATGTCAATAGTTGCAGTAACAGCGGACTGCATACAACATTACATAAAAAGCGTAGCAACAAGCATTTATTTAGTACAATTATTACTTGCCCTGTATGTGGCTACTCGTTCAGACGAATACAAAATAAGCGAAAAGACCATATCAGAACATATTGGGCTTGCAGTGGGCGTAATCATCATGGTGCGGACTTCTGTAATAATCTGACTACTATCCCTGAAAATGAACTCATAGAAAATATTGACAACTACTTATGTTCACTCATAGAGGACAAGAATAAGTTTATAGGCGATGTAATTGAATATTACAAGCAGACACATCGGACAAGCCCTGAAATTGCACTCACTTCACAGCTTGAAAGGCTTACAAGTAAAAAGAAAAAGCAGATGGAAATGTTTGAGGCAGATATTATTACCATTGATGAATTGAAATCAAAGACAGCAGAGATAGAACAACAGATAGCACAGATAAAGTTTGAACTTGGTGACATTGAAGCAGTTGAGGACATTAAAAAGCGTTCACGACAATTGTATAAAGAATTATCAAAAAATTTTGCAATGTACTCCTCAGTTGCAAATATGACAAATGCTGAACTAAAGAATTTGATAAAAAGTATTACAGCAGATGAAAATGGAAATGTACATATAGAATTGAATTATTGGTAAAATAGCAATGGCATTTGAGTTTGGTTCAGATGCCATTATTTTTGTTATATGTATTGATTTTCAGAGGCGTTTGTGGTATAATAAAAGCAATGGAATTAATATTGAACGGAGGTGTTTATTGTGATAGAGCGTAAGAAAATACCAATAGGCATAGAGGATTTTGCAGAGATAATCAACAGAAATTGCTATTTTGTTGATAAGACACTTATGATTAAGGATATACTTGACAGCGGTGCAAAGGTAACACTGTTTACACGTCCGAGAAGATTTGGTAAGACCTTGAATATGAGTATGTTACAAAGATTTTTTGAAAAGACTGACAATGACAACTCATATCTCTTTGAGGGTTTGAATATCATGGGAGCAGGTCAGCAGTACATTGCACATATTGGAAAATATCCTGTTATAAACATATCCCTTAAAGGTATGAAACAACCTGATTTTGAAACAGCTTATGCAACATACAAGGACATTATAAAAGATGAGTTTTCAAGACATAAAGCGACAGTTTACAAGGCAAATGTATTGGACAATGAGGAAATGCAAAGATATACATCTTTTTTAGATATTGATGCAGAGTACTCAGAATATAATAAAGCAATTGGATTTTTAGCAAAGTGTCTTTGTAAAGCATATAACAAAAATGTGATTATACTTATAGATGAGTATGACGTACCACTTGAAAACTCCTACTTCAGAGGCTTTTATGATAAAATGATAGACCTGCTCCGTTCAGTGTTTGAAAGTGCATTGAAAACAAATCCATCACTTGAATTTGCGGTGCTTACAGGGTGCTTGCGTATATCCAAAGAGAGCATATTCACAGGACTTAACAATCTTAAAGTTTATAGTATAAGCAGTAAGCAGTTTGGTGAATACTTTGGTTTTACACAAAATGAGGTTGCTATGCTTGCGAAATATTACAATGTAGAAGAAAAGCTACCTGTAATTAAAGAGTGGTACGACGGATATTTATTTGGAACAACTGAAATTTACAATCCATGGAGTGTTTTAAACTACATTCTGTCAATATCAGTGTGCATAAATGCAATTCAAGAGCCGTACTGGAGCAATACCAGCTCCAACAGTATTATTTATAAGCTCATAAGAGAATCAAGCGAGGAGACTCGTGGAATGGTTGAGGAGCTTATGAATGGTGGAAGTGTTACAGTACCAATTTATGAAGATACTGTTTATGCAGACATTGATGTAAACAGTGACCATATATGGAGCTTTTTATTGTTTACAGGCTATCTGAAACAAATTAATGCTGAACTACGTGACGATATGATATATCTTACTTTGATGATACCTAACATTGAAGTAAAAAGTATATACAGAAGAACAATATTACAGTGGTTTAAAGAAAAGACAGTTGCAAACTCACGGGAAGAATTGTTTAATGCTCTTATTAGTGAAGATATTGAAACAATTGAAGATACAATATGTGACTGGCTTGATGAAACAATAAGTTTCCATGATGAACATGAAAACTATTACCATGGCTTTTTAACAGGATTGTTGGCAGGTTTTAAGGGGTATACACTCAAATCAAACCGTGAGAGTGGTGACGGACGACCTGATTTAATGCTGTTGGAGCGTAGAAAACATAAACTTGCAGTTATTATTGAAATAAAGGCAACAAAAGAGTTTACCAAACTTGAATATTGGTGTGACGAGGCATTGAGACAAATTGAAGATAATCGCTATGAAACAGAACTCATTAACGACGGCTATCAGAACATCATTAAGTATGGAATTGCTTTCTGTAAGAAGTCGTGCATGGTTAAAAAAAGATAACAGGCGTATATGATGATATGACCTACATTTGTAACTTCTCTTTTTGAGTACCGTGCATAAAGATGTCAGCGAAAGGCTACCTTACATACAGCCTGAATTAGCAGAGCAAGTGCATGCGGTATTATTGCAGAATAAACAGGAACGTCATATTCGTGGTGGCATGGCAACTAAGAAAAAATATGCCAAACTTCGTCAAGTGCGTCACCAAGAAGAATGATAAGAAATATAAATTGCAAAGAGAATGCATGAAAATTGCATTCTCTTTTTTTGGCTTGACTTTTCATAATATTTGTGATATAATAAAAGAAATTAATAAAAATAAAGCAATAATATAAAAAATCAATTCAATTTCAGAGATGCATAAAATTTGCATTTTATTTTTTGAATCAATATGGTTAAAAATCTACCATTCGTCAAA
>CAMWUF010000020.1 GCA_947177375.1 uncultured Ruminococcus sp. | reverse complement strand
CCCCCCGACATCTTCACCCTAGACTTCGTCGGCAGCGTCAGTTGTGTATAAGATACAGTACCTGCAACCATAAGCAATTGCTTATAAATCTGTGGAGACTGAGGCAACGCATAAAATTCACCCTGATGTACTCTGGACGGAATTAAATAATCTCTTGCCCCCTCAGGGGTAGATTTCATCATCATAGGCGTTTCAATTTCGATAAAATCATTTGCATAAAAATATTCTCTTGCACATTTGGCAATTTTATGACGCATAATTAAATTTTTCTGCAAAACTGGTCTTCTTAAATCCAGATAGCGATATTTTAAACGCATTTCTTCACCTGCGTTTGTTTCGTCCATGATAACAAATGGCACAGGTTCGGCTTTTGCTAAAATTTTAATTTCTTCGGCAATAATTTCAATATTACCAGTTTTCATATTTGGATTAATATCCTGACGAATCACAGATTTGCCTTTTACAAGCAATACATATTCATTTTTGCAAGATTCTGCCTTTGCAAAAATTTCTCTGTCTGTTTCGTCATTAAAAACTAACTGCACTTCACCGCTTCTGTCTCTCAGTACAATAAAAATTACTTTATTTTTATTTCTGATATATTGCACAAAGCCACCAACGACAACTTGCATATCAGGTTCTGTGACTTCTCCGCAACCGTGGGTACGTCTTAAATTCCCCATAGATTCCGCCATAATTACAACTCCTTTATTTAAATGATTAATCTAAATTCACTGCTAATCTATCTGCAATTTCAATCTCTGAAAAATGCTTGACAAAATCATTATCTAATTTAATCGCAATTTTTTCCCCAGATTTCATATTTTTTAAAACAGCTTCATTTTGTTCTAATTCATTATCACCGAGTACTAACACAAATCTGGCATGAATTTTATCTGCATATTTCATTTGCGCACGAAGACTTCTGCCCATCACATCAGTTTGTGCAGAAATGCCCTCACAACGGAGCTGTGACGTGAATTGCATCGCTTTTGCATTTGCAGCTTCGCCCATAGGAACAAAATAAATATCACAAGCATTGGGTTCTGATAAATTTACACCCTGATTTTTGAGCGTTAATAATAAACGCTCTAACCCCATGCCAAAGCCAAGTGCTGGTGTAGGCTGACCGCCTAACTGAGCAATTAAGCCGTCATAACGACCACCACCGCAAATAGTTCCTTGTGAGCCAATATCCGTTGTGACAAATTCAAATACTGTCTTAGTATAATAATCTAAGCCCCTTACAATTCTTGGATTCACAGAATATTTTATATTTAATAAATCTAAATTTGCTTTCAATTTTTCAAAATGCGTGTGACAATCTTCACATAAAGAATCTAAAATCACAGGGGCATTTTTCGCAATTTCCTGACAAATAGGACTTTTGCAGTCTAAAATTCGCATTGGATTTTTTTCTAAACGCTCTTGACAAGTTTCACAAAGTTGTTCTTTAGAACCAGAAAAATAATCTTTTAAAGCCTTATGATAATTTTTTCGGCATGCAGGACAACCTATCGAATTAATATTTAATTCTATGCCTGTTAAGCCTATCTGGTCAAGAATTTGTTTTGCAAGGCTGATAACTTCTGCATCTGCACTTGGCAAACCAGAACCTGCCATTTCCACACCAAACTGGTGAAATTCTCTTAATCTTCCTGCTTGTGGGCGTTCATGTCTGAAACAGGATAAAATATAATATACTCTTTGTGGCAAAGCTTCATTTAGCAAGCCATTTTGGAGCATTGCTCTGATAGTTCCTGCTGTGCCTTCAGGTCTAAGTGTAAATTTAGATTCTTTTGCAGAAACTGTATACATTTCTTTTTGCACAACATCTGTTGTTTCTCCGACCCCACGGCAAAACAGTTCTGTTTGCTCAAAAGTCGGGATTCTGATTTCCTGAAATCCATATGCATTGGCAGTTGTTCTCAGAAAATTTTCAAGATTCTGCCAATCACGACTAACAGACGGCAAAATATCTTCTGTGCCGTTCGGTCGTTTTAATAAACTCATTTCAATTTCACTCTCCAATTATTTCATGATTTTTCTATGTTATCCAAAATATTTCTGCATAAGTGCCTTTTTCAGCGTTTCCGCCTTTTCAAGCACCTGTTTCACTGCTGATTTTGATTTTTCAGTTTGTTCTGAGAAGTTGGCAAATTTTTCTTGTAAAGCAATTGGTGGGACAACAATGTTTAATCTTTTTAACATTGTAATAGATAGATATGCCACCGTTGAGCCTAACTGTAGATTATCAATTTGTTTTTTTATATCCTTTGTATTAAAAAGCAATGTAAGATATAACGGAGTTATACTTTTATCAAGGTTATATATCCAACTTATCATACCATCTTGAAAATAAAATTTATCTTCATTTTGAACAATATAGCATTTTCCTAATGTACCTCTTGATGTCACTAAAATGTCTCCTGCTTTCGGAACTAAGTCATTTTCTAAAAGTTCATTGTATCTTTCTTCGTGAATAAACAAATCACTTCTAAATTGATTATTTTCAATAAGCTCCACAAGGTTAGAAATACGAAGAAACGGCACTCCAAAACTTGATTGTTCGTCTTGATAAATTCGTTTGCTTGAACTTACAACACAAAGATTTCCTAATTTATGGACAGGATAATTATTGCTGTTGAATTCAGTATCCCCAAATATCTCCACAAACCTTGCTTTAACAAGCAAATCTAACTTTTCAATTATCTGATTGCAAAGTTCAATAGTGCAAGTTACTTTGTCGAAAATTGAAGCTATTTGATGCTGTTGTTCAAGAATAGGAAGATTCAATTCAATATCTTCAATATAGCCTTTTGAAATATGCCTTATTCCTGCACCCTTAAATCCATTTTGCAGAATATGTATATTTCCAGATAAATATTGATAAACAAGTTTAACACTAAAGTCATTTCTTTTTGCAAAAAACACAATACAATCTGTTGATGTTGAAAATGGTTCATTACAGTAATGTATACTTGCATTGCCACCTGTGCCAAAAATTAAAGCTTCACTATGATATAATGCCTGATTATAAAATTTAGTTTGCATATTACTTGAATTGAAAAATTTATACTTTCCAAAAGCAAGCCCATCACCAGCTTTAATTTTAGATTTTTTTTGTGCCTCAAAATAATCACTAAATTTATTCATTTAGTACTCCTTGAACCATTTACTTCCTATGCCTCTGAATTTTGATTACTATCCAGAGGCATAACAGTCTTATTTTTTAATTTTTTTAAAATTACAGAGACGGACTGCCAATTTCCCGCCAGTCCAAATCGCCTCTTTCTAAAGCCATAATTAAAGCTTCTGCTGTTGCAATATTTGTTGCCATAGGAACATTATGCACATCACACAAACGCAATAGCGTCATGTCATTAAATTCCGTTGATCTTGGATTCGGGTCACGGAAAAATAATAACACATCAACTTCATTGCAAGAAATTCTTGCTGCAATCTGCTCACCGCCACCTTGTGAACCACTAAAATATTTCCGTATTGGCAAGCCTGTTGCTTCTCCTACAACTTTTCCTGTTGTACCCGTGGCACATAAATCATATCTTGACAGAATGCCACAATATGCAGTACAAAACTGTATCATCAATTCTTTTTTTGCATCATGTGCAATTAAAGCAATTGTCATAACTTATATCATTCCTTTCTACCGCTGGAGCGGTTTATTTCTTATTTAATCACCAGCGGAACTTGTTCGCCAGTCAATCGCTTAGAAATAGCATCAAATGCCGCCAGACTTGGGGCATCTACTGGAAGGACTTTTCCTTTTCCAGTTGCTTCTTTCAACATGAAATCGTCAGGAATCACGCCTAAAAGCTGAATTCCTACTGCGTCAATAATTTCATCTAAATGATTAATCATATGACTACGAATTGTTTCTGGACTGACTTTATTAATAATTAATCTCTGTCGTTTATTGCCACGAGTATAAAACTCATCTGACATCATAGTAGCGTCACGAATACAAATTGGGTCAGGTGTTGTCACAACCAGAATTAAATTTGCCTGTTCCACAATATCAAATACATGGGAACTGATACCTGCACCAGTATCAATAATAATAAAATCATAAAATTTTCTGATACTTTTGCAAATATCCACAACTTGCTTTGCAGTTACTGTCATAAACGGGTCTTTGGGAGCACATAAAATTTCCAGATTACTTGCTGATGGTACACGGGTTACAGCATCTAAAATAGGCATCTTTTGTTTTAACACATTACCTAAATCATAGTTTACATTCCCATTCATACCAAACATAATATCCAAACAACGCAAGCCGAAATCAAGTTCAATAATTAACGTGCGGTGTCCTTGTTTTGCAAGTGTATAGCCAATCCCATAACTAATAGAGGATTTACCAGTACCACCTTTACCAGAAGTAATTGCAATTAATTTTGGTTCTTTTGCCAAACAGAACGCCTCCTTTCCAAATCAATCAACATATCACAAGCATTTATCAACTATACTTAATTATAATTATAGCACAAATATGAATTTTGTCAAATTTATTTAGGGCATTTGCCATATTTTTGTGAAAATTGTTAAATTTCAACTTGTAAAATTAGGAATTTCAACGAAAAAATATTATTCTTCATCATCATCTTCATTGTCTCTATCGTCATCATCTTCGTTATCTCTGTCGTCATTATCTTCATTGTCTCTATCGTCATCATCTTCGTTATCTCTATCGTCATCATCTTTGTTATCTCTGTCGTCATTATCTTCATTGTCTCTGTCGTCATCATCTTCATCATCTTTTTCATCTTCGTTATAGATTTTGTCATAAAGTTCTAATATAGAACGAATCATATATTTAGAATATTCTCCACCCTCTACAACACCAGCAAAGGCAATTTGTGGGTCATCTGTTGGTGCATAGCCAATAAACACAGAATCCTGATAATGACTATCTGATTGTGGTGTACCAGTTTTAATAGCGACTTTATAGCCCAGATTCTGGAGTGAATATTTTGACGGAAAACTATTACCAGATGCCATAATCATACCTTGTTCAATTGTTTCATATACATCATCATATTGCAAATCAATTCTGGAAGCAATCGTAGGCTTTGTTTTTTTAATACATTTATTTTGGCTATAATCCCAAATGCTATCAACCAGATACGGCTCATAACGGACACCCTCATTTGCGATAGTACAAGCCACACAAGCTAATTGTAAAGGCGTTACCATAGTTTCACCATTACCGATTCCCGCTTGTAAGACTTGTCCTGCTGTCCATTCTACATTTAATTTTTCATATTGTTCTGGAGTTGCCATGTAACCAACAACATCACCTGTTTCAATGCCCGTATTTTGTCCAATGCCATATAAATTAGCATATTCTGCAATTTTATCAATATTCAGCATTTTAGATAATTCATAAAAATACGAGTTACAAGAAACCATTAATGCTCTTTTCACACCAATATTACTATGATAGCCTGTACAACTAAATGTCACATCAAAATATTGATAATCTCTCTGACAATAAAAACTAGTATCACCTGTTACAAGTCCTTCATTTAAGCCAGCTGTTGCAGTAATTGTCTTAAAAGTAGAACCTGGGCGATATAAGCCCCTAGTCGCACGGTTAACTAATGGCTTTCCGACATCATTTAATAATTCTTCATAATTTTCAGAATATAATTTCAAATCATAAGTTGGTGCAGTCGCTTCTCCTAAAATAGCTCCTGTTTTTGCATCTAAGACAACTAAAGCACCATTATTAATTACATTGCCGTCCTCATCTTTTTTCATATTATAGCCACTGAAATCATCAAGGAAATTTTCCAGAATTTTTTGTAATCCTCTTTGAAATTCACTATTAATCGTTAATTTTATTGTATTTCCAGAAATGACAGGTTCTATAATTTCATCAGAAATTAATTCCCCTTTTTCAAATACAATTTTTCGAGTTCCCTCTTTTCCCTGCAATTCTTCCTCCAGAGCTTTTTCAATTCCACTTCTACCAACAATAGCATCCATAGAATAGCCCTTTGCTTTATATTCTTCGGCATCTTCGGCATAAATAAAACCTGTAGACCCAATTTCATGAGGGATAACATCACCAATTTCAATCCTACGCTCTGGAATCTGTTCAACCACAACACCATGTAATTGCAAAGATAATTGCGAAATTTCCGTGACAACATCCATAGATAATTCATCTGCGACTTGAAATTTATTTGTCATAGAAAAATCATATTGCAACATGGCATAACGCAAGCCTGCAATCATGCGTTGTTGTCTAGGTGTATAATTTTCTGAAATTTCATAACTTTCACATAAAATTTCCATGCAGTCATCAGCTGTTGCATAGTTATTCACACCGATTTTTTTTTTCATGGCATTTAATTCATCATCTGATACATCAACACGGAACCGATAAGGCGAATTTAACGAAATCGGCAATGTATCAGACCATTCTGTTTTAGAATCTGACAAAATCTGCACTAATCTTAATAAAATTTCATTTGCTTTCTGATTATCAGACGGAAAATTTGCTTCATCAATCATCACTGCATAAGTCACATGATTACCAACAATGACATTTCCATCTACGTCAATAATTTCACCACGTGTTGCAGAAATTTTTTGTGTATAAACCGACTGTACAGATGTATCTTTGTGATAACTATCTGATTCTACAACTTGAATCTTCATGAGCCGTAATGCACAAAAACAAGTACATGTCAGCACTAACAGCACTGACAGTACAATTTTGACATAATCTGAAATATTTCGCATCATAATACTAACACCCTTAAAATATAAAATATTAATCCGAATCTGTAGACAAGTTCATTTTTTCTAATTTCTGAATTCTATGACTTCCGCATGTTTCAGCAATTTTTTTCACTAAAAAATAAAATACAAATGCTGAAATCACTGTCATAATACCACTTGGCAAAATATATTTTTGCAAAATTTTATCTGAACCCTCATAATCCCAGATTGCATAATAAAATATATAATCCATAAAGCTTTGTATCACGACACAAATTACAGTTAAAAATAGCATATTTAATAATTTTTGCTTTAATAAATATCGATATAATAGCGAAACACCTGTGCAACAGATGACTAATAAAATGCCATTACAGCCAATTAATTTTGCACAGGCAATATCCAGTAATAAACCGCAGACAGCTCCTACTGACATTGCCTGAATTTCTCCTGTGTGAGATGCAATACACAACGCTAACGGAATTAATAACAATGGCTTACGATAACTTCCAGACGTTTCTAATAAATAACAAACAAAAATCAAAAAAATAAACAGCACCCATTTTTTCACTTGTAGTATCATATATTTTTTTTTCTGATTTTTTACGCTAATCTGCATTGAAACTTTCCGCCTTTCCGTTAAAATCTGTAATCACAACAACCATGCTTAAATTTTTCAAATCAGAAGCTGGTTCAATTGCAGCATAAGCTGTTAATCCTGTATCATCCATTGCAACATCTTTGACATAACCAATCACATAGCCTTCAGGAAATAAACCATTTTCCCCTGTTGTTAAAATAATTTTTTCTTTTTTCAGACTGGTATCTTTATCAAGATATTCTAATTTACAAAGTCCGTCCATCGCAAGAGAAATACTTCCTGTTAAAATGCCTTTTTCTCTTGAGGCACTGGTACAAGCCGAAACTGACAAATCAGGTGATAAAATAGTCGTTACTTTTGAAGTATGTTCTCCAAGCTCTGTAATCACACCAACAAGCCCTAAATCACTGACAACTGTATCATATAAACTAATCCCATCTTCTGAACCGCCGTCAATCATAAAAGACCCATAGACATCATTTGTCACATAACCTATCACATCAAATGGAGCTGTCATAGAATAATCATCATGTTTTTCTTTAATTCCAATAAACGCTTGTAATCTTTCTAATTCTGCTTTCGTATCTTCATAATCTGCAAGTTCTGTATGAATTTTATTAATTTCCTGTCGTAATTCTCTGTTTTCTTCATAATAACTTTCCGCATTACGATATAAATCTAATACATATTCTACTTTTTCAGAAATTGCATTAGAAGCTTTTTGAAATGGTGCAATTGCAGTCTGAAATAAACTAACAGCTCCGATTGTATAACCACCGACAAACACTGCATATAGCATAATACCAATCAGCAATGCAAGCAAACAAAGCATAATTCTAAATTTTATACTTTTCAGAAAATTCATCATATGCTGTCACCTTATTTCTCGTAATATTTTAAATATTCTACAAGCGTATCCTGATATTTTTCCATATTTTCCAGTACTTTTCCAGCACCTTCCGCAACACAGTCCAACGGATATTCGGCAATATAAACAGGAATTCCTGTTTCACGATTAATTAATTTATCAAGTCCCCGCAGTAAAGCTCCGCCACCTGCCAGCGTGATACCTTGGTCAATAATATCTGCTGATAATTCTGGTGGTGTTTCTTCCAGTGTAGACTTAATCGCATCTAATATTCTTGATAATGGCTCTACCATAGCATCACGAATTTCTGCCGAAGAAACATTTACATTTTCAGGCAAACCATTTAATAAATTTCTGCCTTTAATTTCCATAGAATCTTCATTTTCACCTGGAAATGCTGACCCAATTGTTAATTTTACATTTTCCGCAGTTCTTTCGCCGATTAATAAATTATATTTTTTCTTCACAAAATTCATAATTGCCGCATCAAAAGCATCACCCGCACATTTTACAGAATGCGAAGTGACAATACCACCCATAGAAACAACAGCCACTTCACTTGTGCCACCGCCAATATCTACAATCATACTGCCCGTTGGCTCTATCGTTGGTAAACCAGCACCAATTGCCGCTGCCATAGGTTCTTCAATAATAAATACTTGTTTCACACCAGCACTTTCAGTTGCCTCTCTTACAGCATTTCTTTCCACAGATGTTACACCAGATGGAATACAAATAATGACTCTTGCTTTTGTAAAAATATGTCCTTTCAGAGCTTTATGAATAAATTCCTGCAACATTGTCACAGTCAAATCAAAATCTGCAATAACGCCCTCTTTTAATGGTCTGACTGCCACAATAGAACCTGGTGTACGTCCGATAATTTGCTTTGCATCTTTGCCAACATATCTTGCTTTTTCCGTGCGGGTATTTACCGCTACAACTGACGGCTCACGAAGTACAATTCCTTTGCCACGCATATATACCAGTGTATTTGCCGTGCCTAAATCAATGCCAATATCCTTTGTAAACATGTCTTCTCTCCTTTTGTTCTCTCTCCTCACCTCCCATCTACCCTGCTCCCACCTCAT
>CAMWUF010000019.1 GCA_947177375.1 uncultured Ruminococcus sp. | reverse complement strand
CTATAAAATAGAAGGGATTTTTCATTAAAATATTCAGTTTTTATTACGTTTCTTAAAAATAGCTAATGCCAATCCAGCAATTGCAAGTGAAGCAACTGTTTTTGGAATACTATCTCCTGTATCAGGAGAAACGCCTAAATCATCAGTATTTGTATTACCTGTAGTTGCATTATTACTTGTGCTGGCATTAGAAGAACCAGAATTAGAATTTCCTGTACCCGTATCAGATTGACTTATCGTACCAGGCTTATTACTACTTGTACTTAAAGCAACAAATTTAATATTATTATCCTCTGCATAAGTTTGTGCCGTAGATGATGGAATGCCTTTTATTGTCAAGTCATTATAATATTCTATAATAGTACCATCACCACAGAACTGAGAATTAAATGCATGCTCACCAATATAAGTCACAGAGGCAGGAATTGCAATTTCTTTTAATGCAAAAGTTTTATCTGGAATATCCGTATCACATGCAACAGAAAAGCACCAGTCATCAATATAAGTCAAAGTATTTGGCAAACTAATACTAGTAACTTCTGCTGCACCCATCATTCCACAATGTAATTCTGTAATTCCCTCATCTACAACGATTTTTCTAAGATTGCTATTTCCGTCTTCGTCTTGATAAACGACACCATCTGCAAAATAAGTCATCCATGTGCTTAAAGTTACTGCACCTTTACCGCTGATTGTCAGAGTTCCTGTTGTTTCATCAAATTTCCAATATGCATTATCACCGCATTTATCAAAATTCTTTTTATCTAATGCAGCAAATTCAATATTATTATTAATCGCATAGACATGTGAAGCTGATGCAAAATAACCATTTATTAGAAAATCATTATAATATTCTATTATGCCACCGTCACCAGTCAATTGGGAATTGAAAGCATGTTCACCAATATATGTAACAGATGCTGGAATTGTCACTTCTTTTAGTGCAAAGTCAAGTGCATAAGGACTACTGCATGAGAAAAACCAGTCATCAATATAAGTCAAAGTGTTTGGCAAACTGATACTAGTAAAATCTGTACCAAATGCAACGCCGTTAAATTCATTGTTGTCATTATATTTATACAGCTCCATAATCCCCTCTTCAATCACAATATGTTTAATATTAGAGTTATTATTTTCATCAATTACGATTGGAGAATTATCATTTATCCAACCGCCATAAGTAACTGCACCTGTACCGCTGATTGTCAATGTTTCTGTAGATTCGTTAAATTCCCAAAAAGCATTTTCTCCACATTTACCAGAATTTTGAGTTGATGGTAATTTATCTGCTGAAAACATTAAAATTTCTTTGATATGTTCACCAGTAAAAGATTCTGCATGAACACCAGCAACTAAAATATCTTCATAATAAACAGATACAGGTGTTACCCATACACTTCCAGTTTCCCAATAAACTGGTGCATCCTGTTCAATTCTAACAGGTAAATCCTCTGGAACACCTAAAGAATCAGCAACCCAATTTAACTGTTCTTCTGTGAACGGCTTCGGTTCAGAAACAGTATTAGAATTATTATAATTGCTAAATGATTTTAATTTTAAATCCTGATATACATGACTTTCCATACCTTTGTAAGCTTCTTCTTCTGTTATCTGCTTCATCTTAGAGGTATCATAGCCATCATCTTCACCAGTTCCATAAAAATATTGATTATTTTCAAGTGTATATGCCTCAAAACATTCTAATCCTTGATTGACATGATAGTAACTATGATAACTTGTAAAAACTGAATCAGAACCTTCTCGGCAAATTTCATTATCACTGCCAAGATACAGTCTGTCCCTTTCACCACTAGCAAATAAATGAAGTACCTTGTCATTCTCAATCGTATAAAAGTCATAAATCATTTGAGAATCAACTGGACTAACAATTAACTCATCAACACCATCTTTGTTGATATCAATAAACTGATAGCCAATTTCAGAAAGTGTTTTTTCCTTTTCATATTGCAACCACATATAGCTACAATTTTGACTTGTTAAATCTTCTGTTCCATAAACAGAATCAGAATCATCATAGTCAGCCCATTTGTTAGAAATACAATTATAATACATGTCAAGGACATCTTTATATAATATCATACTTGCATTTTCATCCGCAGCGGAAACATTGAGAGACTGTACACTGAAACTAGCTAAATTGCTAACAGCCAGCGAGGAACAGACTGCAATTGTCATGACATTAGAAAAAATCTTTTTCATAATATTATCACTCCATTTTCACATATTTTTTAAATTATACCATATGTTATAATAGTTGTCAATATATTGTTAACAAATTCCACAATATATATATTTTTTTGTATATATTGTGGAATAAATTTATTTAATATGCTATCTTTATTACTTCCATTCGTTCCTTAAATCATACTTAACCAGTTTCAATTAGATTTTATCGCTTATGGTATCTCTATTATTTAAGTTGTCTGTCAGATTTGGAGTATCTGATTTTTTGTTGCCACTTATTATTGAACAGTTCTGATACTACTTTATATTTTTCTGAAACTGCATAAGTTCTTTTGTAAGTTGTTTTGCAGAAAAATAGTTATTCATAATACTGATAAAATTGGCAAGTATAAATATCACAAACACACTGATAATTACGCCTGTAATAACTTCGATTTTTTCCGTATGGATTACGGGACTTATGATACACATACCTACTACTTCCACTTCAATAACTGCAAACTGCATGATTTTACGCAGAATTATCTGCTTATCTGACAACTCCTTTGAAGAGTACATGAACAGATTCGGAATAACTCCCAGAGCCGCAAAAATAAACGGAGAGATAAATGCATCATATCCGAATCTTGCATCAGGGTCAAAAGCTAATCCAAGAATCATAATTCCTGCTGTAATACAGGTGACAAGAATAAAATATGTCATAAATGACCTGTAAAGTATTTCTTTCAAACTCATAAGTTTCCGCCTTTCAGAGCTTTTTTCAGCTCAGGTACGTATTTCCTTGAAATAATAATTTGTTCTCCGATTTGAAGTACAGCCGTAAATCTGCCGTTCAGCGAAGATTTTATCGACTCAATTTTCATAAGATTCAAAAGCACAGATTTTGATACACGCAGAAAATGCTTTTCTTTTAAAGCTTCCTCCAGCTCGTACAGTTTCTGACGTGTTTCGTATACCTGTTTTTCGCAGTAAATGAATACCTTGTTGTCTACTCCTTCAATATAAAACACGTCGGAAACAGGAATTTCATACTGTGCGCCTTCAATAATACCCGTAAGCTGTCCTTGTCTGGATTTAACAAAGCGGACAATCTCCGTTATTTCATTATTTACCTTATGACAGTAAATTTCCAATCGTTCCTTTTCATCTTTTTTTATTTGAGAAATATTTATAATCATTTACAATATACTTGCCGAATATTGAAGCTTTCCAAACAGGTCCATTATATTTTGAATCAGATACTTTCATTTTCCGCTTTCTGTGAATTCCAAGGCTCAATATTCGGTTTGCCCTCTCCTTTCAGATAGTAATTAAAATAATTAAGAATAATACTGTTCATTTGGGGAATAAATTCAGATGAATCAACACTGCCTTTTCCCAGCATTTTTGCAAGTGTAGGAGAAAGAAGCGGTAAATCCGTGAAATCCATATGCTCCGTACCATCGAAATGAGCCTCTCTGCCGTCAACAGCATTGTCAAGTAAATATTTGTTTACATATTCTGTTTTGTCGTCAAATCCGTCAACATAAGAACCCCAATGTCTCTCATTATCAAGTGAAAGTATCGGTATTGGGTAAGGCTCAGAATTATAGCTGAGTTTACCATTGTTATAAGATGTATGTTCGCCGAGCATTGTACCATCAATATCGACTACCGCAGTAATATCGTCACGCTCTCTGCCAAGCTGTACCGCTGTTGCACCTCCGATAGAATGTCCCGTAAGTCCAATTTTTTCCATGTCTGTCATTTCAAGTACTTTGAGAACTTCTGCTTTTACATTCTCAGATTCCGTATACCATGCTGTATCAAGCAAACCTGAGTCTTTAGCGATTTTTATTGTATCAAGCACAAAGTTTTCATCAGCTGTGCGGATAGACATCCACTCACATTCAATATTATAATCAGTCTCAGTAAAATCGGAACTATTTTGTATATCAATAGCAGTCTGCATGAACTCCATGTCAACTATAATTGTATTGCTTGCTGTATCCTTTGTAAAGAAAGCGTAATAAGGGTGGTCTATGCTTGCTACAACATAGCCGTTGCTTGCAAGTTCTTCATATAATGACGTGTTGCTTTGATAATAGCCAAATGAGCCATGGGCAAATACTATTAAAGGACAGTTTATCACATCGCTCTCAGGATAGTAGAAGTGAACTGGTATCTCACGGTTAGAGCCATCATTTTCACGCGTTTCAAGTCTGCTGTTGTCGATAAGTATTGCCTGAGTTTCCTTTACTTCGTACTGACCGTTTGTTTTAAGTCCTGAATAGCCTGTGAAAATAAAAGCAGGGAAAAATGAGAAACCTATAAGAATCATACTCATAACAGTACTAATAATTGTTTTTGCCTTTGTGGTACTGCTACGCTTTATAAGATATGCAATACAGGATATTGCAAGGCGTATTCCCAGAATAACAAAACAACCTGTGAATCTCCATTTTTGTCCCGTTACAGGCAAAAGCATTACAAGCAACATGAGTATAAACTCAGCTCCGCAAAAAAATATTCTATTTCTGTACCAAAGGTTCCTGTATTTTGTACAGCTTAACACTGTAAGCAAAATTTCCATAGCTGTAAAAACTGCAAATAATATAACTCCCATTTAAAAAACTCCATTCATTTCATTTTGTATTTCAGCTGATGTATTTAGTATACATCATGATGCAAAAGAAATCAACAGAAAAAATGTAAGATGCAATTTTGAACGGTGAAATGCACTTAGCCCAAAATTTATAATAGACCTGTTCAATAACCTATTTTTATGGTTATTAAACAGGTCTATTATGTGATTGTGTTTGTAATAGAAGAGAATTTACCTGATTATTCCCACTCAATTGTTGCTGGTGGTTTCGTTGTCACATCATAAACAATTCGATTCACGTTTTTTACTTCATTGACAATTCGATTTGCAACAATTGCAAGCACATCATAAGGAATTTTTGCAAAATCTGCTGTCATGAAATCACTTGTTGTGACAGCTCTTAATGCGACAGTATAATCATAAGTTCTGCAATCGCCCATCACACCAACAGAACGCATATTTGTTAATACTGCAAAATATTGATTAATATCCCTGTCAAGTCCTGCTTCTGCAATTTCCTGACGGAAAATAAAATCAGCATCTTGTAAAATAGCAAGCTTTTCATCTGTAATATCACCAATAATTCTAATCGCAAGTCCTGGACCTGGGAACGGCTGTCTCCAAACAAGCACAGGCGATAAGCCTAATTCCGTGCCTAATTTGCGGACTTCATCTTTGAATAGCATTCTTAATGGTTCTATAATTTCTTTGAAATCTACATAATCAGGCAAACCGCCAACGTTATGATGTGATTTAATCACAGCAGCATCACCTAAGCCACTTTCAATCACATCAGGATAAATTGTCCCCTGTACTAAATAATCTACTTTGCCAATTTTTTTTGCTTCTTGTTCAAATACACGAATAAATTCTTCGCCAATTATTTTACGTTTTGTTTCAGGGTCAGAAATGCCTTGTAATTTTTCCATAAATTGCTTTTTTGCATTTACACGAATAAAATTCATACCAGAATTTTGAAAAGCCTGTTCTACTTCGTCACCTTCGTTTTTACGCATAAAACCATGGTCAACAAAAATACAAGTTAATTGATTACCAACAGCTTTTGCAAGCAAAGCCGCCGCAACAGAACTATCTACACCACCAGACAAAGCTAATAATACTTTGCCATTACCGACTTTAGTACGAATTTCTTCAATTGCAGTTTTTGCATAGCCTGCCATTGTCCAGTCTCCAACACAGCCACAAACATTTTTTACAAAGCTATCAATCATACCTTGTCCCGCAAATGTATGATTGACTTCAGGGTGAAACTGTACAGCATAGAATTTTTTCTCAGCGTCTTCAAATCCTGCAAAAGGGCAATCTGCTGTGTGAGCTGTTCCACGGAAACCATCTGGAAGTTTTGAAACATAATCTGTGTGGCTCATCCAAGATGATGCTGTTTCGGGCAAATTAATTCCACCAAACAAAATACTAGAATTATCATAATGCGTGTCTGTTTTGCCATATTCTGAAGTATCACAAGGCGACACAACGCCACCTAGTGTATAAGCTATGACTTGTGCGCCGTAGCAAATTCCCAAAATTGGAATATTTAATCCAAAAATTTCTTTTGTAATATGTGGGGAAGTTTCTTCATAGACGCTGTTAGGTCCTCCTGTGAAAATAATACCTTTTGGATTTAATTTTTTAATTTCTTCAATAGGTGTTTGATAGCTTTTTACTTCACAGTAAACGCCACATTCACGCACTCTACGAGCAATAAGCTGATTATACTGCCCTCCAAAATCAAGAACAATTACTAATTGATGTGCCATAAAAAAATTTCTCCTTTTTATTAATTCTAAAATAAATTATTTTATTCATGTTGTAATAATAATCTTTCGTCACAGTATTCACAAGTCAAAGTTGACCCTTTGCCAATAAAACTTTTCGGCAAATAAGTTTCCTGACAAGTAATACAATTTTTATTTTTACAAGCAATTCCTGTATGCAAATCACCTGCTAATAATTTTGTTTTGATATTGCTTTGTAGCATAGTCAAAATTAATGACATACGAATATACATGCCATATTTTGCCTGTTTAAAATACAAAGCTCTTGTATCATCATCAACTGCAACTTCAATTTCATCAACCCTTGGCAAAGGGTGCATGACAATCATATCAGGTCTGGCAAGATTCATTTTCTTCGTTGTCAGAATATAAGTGTCTTTTTGAGTAAGATATTCTTCTTGACTAGCAAAACGTTCTCTTTGTATTCTAGTCATATATAGCATATCCAATTTTGGAATTGCTTCTTCAAGACTTTCTGTTTCTTCATAAGTTCCGCCATTTGCTCTGATTTTATCTTTAATATAAGACGGCATTTTTAAGGCTTTTGTAGAAATCATAATAAAATGATTATTTTCATAGCAACTCATGGCTTTGCAAAGAGAATGCACAGTTCTTCCATTTAATAAATCTCCACATAACCCAATTGTCAGACCTGATAATTTACCTTTTTCCATTTTGAGTGTCATTAAATCTGTTAAAGTCTGTGTTGGGTGCAAATGTCCACCATCTCCAGCATTAATTACTGGACAGTCAGCCGTTAATGCTGCTGCTTTTGCTGAACCCATGACAGGATGACGAATCACAAGCACATCAGAATAGCCACTGACAATTTTAGTAGTATCTTTTAAATTTTCGCCTTTGGCAACAGAAGAAGTCTGTGGATTGTCAAAGCCTATAATCGTACCACCTAAACGCAACATTGCTGTCTGAAATGACATTTGCGTTCTTGTAGAGGGTTCATAAAATAACGTTCCCATAATTTTGCCTTTACAGCTATTGGCATAAAGTGCAGGATTTTTAATAATTTCCTCTGCCTGTCTTAATAAACCGTTCCACCATGAAACAGGGTAATCATTCAGGTCAATTAAATGCGGATAATCAGAAAACATAATTATCATATCCTCCTGTTTTTATTTTATTTTTATTTAATTTTTCAAATCAAATGCATAACTCTCATTTTCAAAATATACAGCATACCAGATTAAAAACATAAACACTGTCCAAATTTTACGGCTATTATCTGCTTTGCCGTCTTTATGGTCATTCAAGAGTTGAATTAATTGCTCTGTATGAAAAAATTGCTTGCTTGCATTGCTTTCAAATCTATTTTTTACAATATGATAATATTTTTCTTCTTTGAGCCATACACGAATTGGCACAGGAAATCCTAATTTTTTCTTAGCAGCTGTTTTTGCAGTTTCCTGTGGTGTATCTTGTTTCGCAGCCAAACGCATGGCATATTTTGTAATATACGGCGTATGTTCATCTGTAATTTCTTTTCTGGTTACACGGTATCTTGTCGGAATTCTTTCTGCAAGTCGCATGACTTCTTTATCTAAAAATGGCACTCGCAATTCCAAAGAATGAGCCATACTCATTTTGTCAGCTTTTAGCAAAATATCCCCTGCCATCCACATATGCAAATCAAGATATTGCATTTTGGTGACTTCATCCTGATTAGAAACTCTTTTATAATAATGTGCTGTTAATTCTGTTGGTTCAGGTGCATTTGTCTGAATTTTTAATAAATTCTTGCGTTCTTCTGGACTAAACATATAAGCATTGCCAATAAATCGTTCTTCTAAGTCTTTGCCTTTGCGAACAAAAAAATTCACACCACGTTTTGCAGGTAATTTCTGTGCGACAGCTCCGACACTTCGTTTCAGCCCTCTTGGTAATTTATCATAAGCAGTTGAATTTGGTTCACTGTAAACATTATAGCCACCAAAAATTTCATCTGCTCCCTCACCAGATAATACAACTTTTAATTGCTGAGAAGCCAAACCACAGACAAAATATAATGCAATTGCCGCAGGGTCTGCTAAGGGTTCATCCATCTGATACTGGATATGCTTTAATTCTCCCCAATATTCTTCGGGTTCAATCACTTTAGAATAATTCTTTTTGCCAATTGCTTTAGAAAAATTCTTCGCCCAACCGATTTCATTATAAGTTTCATCTTTGCCGAAACCAACAGTAAATGTTTTATCTACATCAGCAATTGCTGCTACATAGCTGGAGTCAACACCACTGGACAAAAAAGAACCTACTTCTACATCAGCAATTTTATGTGCCTGTACAGATTCATGAAAAACTTTAGAAATTTCCTTTACCCACTGTTCTAAGCTAGGTTTCTCATCTGCTTGAAAATGCACATCCCAATATCTTTGAATTTTCAACTCATTATTCTGATAAATAAAATAATGTGCTGGCTGTAGTTTATATACATGTTTGAAAAAAGTTTCGTCCATTGCGGAATACTGAAATGTCAAATATTCTTCTAATGCCGAAGTATTTAATTCTTTTTTAAAAGCAGGGTGTTTTAAAAAAGCCTTAATTTCAGAACCAAATAATAATACATCGTCCATTTTGGCGTAATATAACGGCTTAATCCCGAAAAAATCCCTTGCACCAAATAGAGATTTATTTTTTTTGTCCCAAATCACAAATGCAAACATGCCACGCAATTTTTCAAGCATTTTCGTTCCATAAGCTTGATAGCTATAAATTAATACTTCTGAATCTGTTTGTGTTTGAAATTGATAGCCTTGTTGTTCAAGCTCTGTTCTAAGTTCTCTGAAATTATAAATTTCGCCGTTGAAAACTAATACAAGATTTCCGTCCTGACTATATAACGGCTGATTTCCTTGTTCTGAAACATCAATAATGCTTAATCTTCGGTGTCCAAGTGCAATATCAGAATCAACATATTTACCACCTGCATCAGGTCCTCTGTGTCGGATAGTATCCATCATGTTTTCAATGACTTGATTTGCATTGTCAATCTTGTTCGTAAATCCTACAAAACCACACATAAAAAAGCCTCCTATCAGCTTGATTCTAAAATAACTAGTTTATCAGGCTCTTACTTCCAATTATTATTATACTATAGAA
>CAMWUF010000018.1 GCA_947177375.1 uncultured Ruminococcus sp. | reverse complement strand
TTAGAAATAAAATATTAATATGTTAGCTATATTTATATGCGATACTATAAGAGTATATGTCTTTGTTCAGAATAAACGAAAGATAATTTATAGGAAAGGAAAATTCTTTATGGTTGAAATCAAGAATCTGTCAAAATACTATGGCAGAAATCCTGCTGTCAAGGGTATTGATTTTGAAATTCGTGATAATGAAATATTAGGATTTCTAGGGCCAAACGGTGCGGGCAAATCAACTACAATGAATATCATTGCTGGCTATTTGCCGTCCACGGGAGGAACAGTCACTATCAATGGCTTTGATATTACGGAACAGGCTTCAGAAGCCAAAAAATGCATTGGCTATCTGCCAGAAATACCGCCAGTTTATCCCGATATGCGAGTGGAAGAATATTTAAATTTTGTTGCAGGATTAAAAGGTGTTCCTAAAGCAGAACGCAAGCAACAAGTAGAATCTTCTATGGAAAGACTACATATTACAGATATGCGTAGGCGATTAATTAGAAATCTTTCTAAAGGCTATAAACAACGTGTCGGCTTTGCACAGGCATTGCTTGGCAATCCCAAAATTTTAATTTTGGATGAACCAACCGTTGGATTAGACCCGACACAAGTCATGGAAGTCAGAAATTTAATTTTAGAATTAAAAAAAGACCATTCTATTATATTCAGCTCCCATATTCTAGCCGAAGTCAGTGCCGTTTGTGAACGTGTTGTCATTATTAACAAAGGCGAAATTATGGCAATTGATACGATTGAAAATTTAGAGCGTAGCATGACAGCAGATACTGTATTAAATCTAACTGCTGAAGGGGACAAAGAAAAAATTACTCGCTTATTAAAAGATATCCGCGGTGTAGTAGCTATTTCTAGTGTTCAGGAAATTACAGAAAATAGAAATTTATATCAAATCGAATTACAAAGCGAATCTGTCAGAAATGAAATCATGAGCGTATTATTAAATAATCAATGTAGCATTATTGAAATGACACTTGCAAAATTAAGCTTAGAACAAGTATTTTTGAAATTAACTTCACAAGGCAAAAAACGTACAAGCTTACAGGATTTATTAGCAGAAACGCCAGAACAGCCTGTTTCTGAAAATCCTTATGACGAGGAGGTTTAAATTATGTTTTCACTCTATAAAAAAGAATTACAAGCATTTTTCTATTCACCGTTTGCCTATGTCCTGACTGCATTATTTATGTTAATATTCAGCTTTGTATTTATTACATCAATTGCATCTATGGATAGCAATGTACTTAAATTTTCATTTCCAGATATTTTTTATAATAATTTCTTTTATTTTATATTTATTATTCCGATTTTGACAATGCGTTCTTTTGCAGATGAACGCCGAGGCGGAACAGAAGTTTTATTATTAACAAGTCCATTAAGTGTTGCCCAGATTGTATTTGCAAAATTTTTCTCTATAGTCACTGTATTTTTAGTCATGATGATTGGGTCTTTGTTTTTTCCTATCTGGACAGCCTGCACAGGACAAGTCATGTGGTCATCATTAATTTGTGCTTATATCGGCTTTTTCCTTTGGGGATTGGTTTGTATCGCAGTTGGTATGTTATTATCTTCTTTGACAGGAAATGCAATTATTTCTGCTATTTTGGGCGAAATTGTCATGGAAGGTGCATTGTTAGCAGATAGTTTAGGCGGTACAGCTTTAGTAAATGCCTATCCACAACTTGATTCTGCGATTAAATGGATTTCCATGCAGAGAAGATTTATCTATTTTTCACAAGGCATGTTCCGACTGGAAGATTTAATATTTTTCTTAAGTGCAACAGCGGTTGTCATTTGCTGGAATATCATTGCGATTGAAAAACGCCGTTGGAGTCATAATTAATTTAATTTAGAAAGGCTTGAATTATGGAACAACAAGAAAAAAATTTTAAAAATCTCAAGAACCGTAAATTTACGGCTTATGCAATTATTCTGGTAGCCTTAGCACTTGCCATTGCGATTCCGATTAATCTTTTAGCAAGTCGCTTGAATATTATCTGGGATATGACCCCTGCAAAGCTTTATGAACTTTCTGACACAACAAAAAATTATCTGGAAACACTGGATAAACAAGTAGATTTTTATTTTCTCATGGACATGGATTATTTAGCAACTGATGATAATAGCATGGCTTTGTATTATTCTTTAAAACAATATGCTGAATATGAAAATATTAATTTCATAGACTTTGACACAGACACACACCCTGAATTAGTCGCACAATTAAAAGAAGATGGTTATAATTTATCTGTTGGTGACATGGTATTTCATTGCGAGGACAGGACAAAACATGTAGCTGGTGTCAACATGTACCAATATGAAGTTTCTTATGATGATGATAATAACCGTACAGTAGAAGCGGCTTATTTCCGAGGCGAAAATTATATTACAGGTGCAATTAATGCCGTTGCAACAGGACGAGAAGCGTCAGTATATTTTCTAAGCGGACACGGTGAAAAAACACTTGCAAATGATTATACAAAATTTTATGAAAATATGAAAAATATTAATTATAACGCACAAGAATTGAATCTTGCAACTGTGAATGAAATTCCAGAAGATGCAACTATGATAATTGTCCCTGCACCAAAATCAGATTTTACCAATGATGAAACAAGAATGATTAATAATTATCTGGAAACTGGTGGCAATATTTGTTTTTTAATGTCCCCAAATGAAAGTACAACGAAATATAAAAATATAGAATCTATTATGAATTCTTTTGGCATTGCTATGGACTATGACATTGTGGAAGAAACAGATACTAGTCTTTATGTGAGTGGTGACCCTTATACTTATCGTGTCAGCATTGTTCGTAATGAAGATACAGATGTTGATTTGACAAGTGAATTAGCCGATATGACAGATAATGGCTATTATGCATTTATGAGTAATTCCAGAAGTTTCTATCAATATTTAGGTGCAGAAGATACTTCTTTGCAAGTTGGTTCTTTGTTACAGACGATTTCCACAACGGATGATTATGGCTATTCTACAGCTAGTGCAATTGGCAAACCCTATGGCGGTACAGATGCTATGGCAGACCCATTAGAAGGCTATGCATTAGATTTAGCAATGTATTCTGTTAGTAGTTCCAGAAATAATGCGAAAATGTTTGTAATAGGCAATGCGGAATTTATTGATGATACAAACGTAAAACAGGATTATATGATTATTCCAGTATATTTAATGCTGTCTAATATGACATGGATGTATAACAGCGATTTAATTTTAGATATGGGTATTGCAGACAAAGAGCGTAATTATGATTCTATGAAAATTAATTCTGAATCTTCTGCAAATACAACAATGATTATATTTATTACTGTGCCTGTTATCGTTGGTCTTGTGGGAGCTGGTGTTTGGCTGAAAAGGAGATATTCATGAGTACAAAAAAAATTCGCATTTTAATCATTGCATTACTAATCGCTGTTGCTATGTCAATTGCAGCTTATATTGCTGTTGATAAAATGAAAACAAATGAAGAAAATCAGGCAAGAGAAGAAGCTTTATCTTTGAGTTTATTTTCTTTTGATTCCAATGATATTAACAAAGTAGAAATTCAAAATGCAGACGGCTATTTCAAAATTGAACCTGTTGACACCAGCTGGGGTGTAACAGAGACAGATTATCAATATGATTTTGAATTAAATGCTTATTATATTAACAGCATTTGTTCTTATATGAGTGACCTAACAGCATTGAAAAAATTGAGTGTTCCAGCTGAAAATTTAAATAATTATGGCTTTGCAGACCCAGTTGTTTTGACTTGCTATGATAGTACAAACACAGCATATACACTCTATATTGGTGATGCAACGGCAACAGAAGAATATTATTATGCAATGCTTCCAGATGATGCAACTGTTTATGAATTAGATTTCAATACAGCTGATGTTTTACATGGTGGTATGGCATATTTAAAAAGCCCATACATGTTAAAATACTATGATGTAAATATCAGTGATGTGATTTTAGAACATGATTCTGAAATAATATTTGATATTTCTAATACTAGCGGTGCATGGGAAATGCGGAAACCAATTAACAATGCACAAGTCAATTCTGCAAATATTAATTCTTTCCTGACATCTCTGTCAAGATTAGAAATAGAATCTTTTGTATCTATGGTAGAAGATGGCTCAGATTTAATTAAATATCATCTTGATAATCCTGCATATACACTAACAGTAAAAACCAAAGATGATGAAATCACAACAATTGATTTTGCAGAATTTGACAAAAATGACGGCAGTGTATATTTAGTTTACGAAGAAACAGGACAAATTGCAACTATGACAATCAATAGTGTTAATTTCTTACAGACGCAACCATCAGAATTATTAACTGACAAAGTATATTCACCAAGTTTCACAGATGTAAATCAACTAGAAGTCCAAGTAGATGATTTATTATTTACAATGACCATGAACCATGAAGAAAATACGTATTTCCTAGATGATATTCAGATTTCAGAACAAAACAGCGATATACAGAATTTATTCCGTTCATTATTCCAGACAGTTTCTAATATGACTTATGATTCACTGGATTTAGAAACAGATATATCTGACATAAAATCTGATACAGAACCGACTGTTATTTTTAAATATACTATGCTGGATAATACAGAACAAGAAATTAGTTTAATTCCAATTAATGATACTTATTATCAAGCATTTATCAATGGTGAATATTCTCATAAAATAGTCCGCAGACGTGCATTAAGTAATAATACTGGTGTATTGACTTACTATGAAAAAATCACAGACGCACTAGAAGAAGCTGATAATCATTAATAAAAAATCCGCCTATGACAGGCGGATTTTTTCAACCCATATCTAAATTTTTTCTGATTTTTTTATCCTGTATCAAAAATAATTTTTCAACAGGCAAATCTTTTGCTTTTAATTTATTATTTTTTCTTGCGATATTCCATTTGCGAACCTGAGGTGTCATATCAGTTATTTTAAAAATTCCAGTTTCTAAAAATTCTTCCATAGCAGAACCTTTCATGCCAATTTGAATAGCACCTCTTTGTAATGCATTACCGTTTAAACTTCTATCTGAATCCCATTGACAATAGACAGCCGTTTCAGAAAAGGCTTTTTCCCAGTCCGTTCCTGAACAAGTTTCTGGAGCTGTCAAAACTGCCTGTGATAATAATTTTAAAAAACTTTCCTGATAAATATCCAATGCGAGAATATATTCTTGATTTTTTTTAGTTGCCCAGTTAGACCTGTACATCATCCATAAAAATGACGGTTTGACCCATGTCATGCGATGGAAATTATAATGCACACCGAATTTTTGTAATTTCACAGCTTCTTGAGCGATTTCCTGACAAAAAGCCTGATATACTCTGATAGTAGATTTAGAATAACTTGCAAAAACTTCTTTTATATATTTCATAATTATTTATTAAGCACTTTTTTAACAGTTGCAATAATATTTTCAGAACACAAGCCAAATTCTTTCAGCAAATCCACAGCAGGACCAGAATAGCCAAATACATCATTGACACCAATTCTAAACACAGGCACAGGACAATTCTGGCAAACGCATTCCGCAACAGCACTACCCAAACCGCCAATAATACTATGCTCTTCTACTGTAATAATTTTGCCTGTTTCTCTGGCAGATTTACAAATAATTTCTTCATCAATCGGCTTAATAGTATGAATATTAATTACCCTTGCAGAAATGCCTTGTTCTCTGAGAATATCAGACGCTTGCACAGCTTCTGCAACCATTAAACCAGTGGCAATAATTGTAATATCCTCACCATCACGAAGTGTTACACCCTTACCCCATTCAAATTTATAATTTCCCGCTTGATTTAAAATTGGCACAGCAAGTCTGCCAAAACGCATATAAACTGGGCCTTGATATTTAATTGCAGCCTCTACAGCAGCTTTTGCTTCCACATCATCACAAGGCACAATCACAGTCATATTAGGAATCGTCCGCATTAAAGCAATATCTTCATTACATTGATGTGTAGCACCATCTTCCCCAACGGAAATACCTGCATGAGTAGCACCAATTTTTACATTCAGATTTGGATAGCCAATGGAATTCCTAACAATTTCATAAGCTCTGCCTGCGGCGAACATGGCAAACGTACTTGCAAACGGAATCATACCCGATGCTGCAAGTCCAGCGGCAACTCCCATCATATTGGCTTCTGCAATACCACAATCAAAAAATCTTTCTGGATATGCTTTTTTAAAAATTGCAGTTTTAGTCGCAGCTGCTAAATCGGCATCTAATACAACCAAATTCGGATATTTTTCGGCAAGTTCCGTCAATGCTTCGCCGTAACTTTCTCTTGTTGCTTTTTTCTTTACATCAGCCATGATTTATCCCTCCAATTCTGTTAAAGCCACTTTCAGCTCATTCATTGCATTTTCATATTGTTCTGCATTTGGTGCAACACCATGCCATGACACTTGATTTTCCATAAATGAAACACCTTTGCCTTTCACACTTTTCTGAATGATTGCAACAGGCTTGCCAGTTATTTTTTCTGCTTCTGCAAAAGCCTTATCTATTTTATCAAAATCATGTGCATCATCTATTAAAATTACATGCCAGCCGAATGCCTTAAATTTTTCATCAATCGGCTCAGGAGAACAAACTTCTGTAATTTTGCCGTCAATTTGTAAGCCGTTATTATCAACAATTGCAATTAAATTATCTAAACAATAATGTGATGCAAACATAGCTGCTTCCCAGACTTGTCCTTCTTCAATTTCGCCGTCACCTAAAACAGTATACACATGATAATTTTTCTGATTTAATTTCCCTGCGAGAGCCATACCACAAGCACAAGAAATGCCCTGTCCGAGTGAACCGCTTGACATGTCAATGCCTGTTGTCTGAATACAAGGATGTCCCTGTAACATTGCTCCAATATGACGTAATTTTTCCAATTCTGATTTATCAAAAAATCCTTTTTCAGCTAATACTGCATATAATGCTGGAGCTGTATGCCCTTTTGATAATACAAATCTATCACGATTTTCATCTTCTGGATTTTCTGCATTCACCTGCATTTTATTAAAATACAGATATACCAGCAATTCCACAATAGACAATGACCCGCCTGGGTGACCTGATTTCGCATGAAATGTCCCTGTAAGAACGCCCATGCGGACATTGACAGCTATTTTCTGTAGCTGTTTCTTGATAACTTCGTCCATGAAATAAAACCTCCATAAAATTATTTAACAGCAATATGCTATTAATTCTCAAAAAAATAATTCCCATGCATTTTATAAATTTCTTCTAAAGGCAGTGTAGCTCCAGCGTGACCGCCGTCAGGAACAAGAATGCAATTATTTTTCCCTAATAAATATTTTATAAAATCATGATTAATTAAATCATCTTTTTCGCCAATAATCGCAAAAATTTTGGAAAAATCCAGTTTTGCAAAATTAGAAAACAAATCAATATACTGCAAAATAAACTTCTGATTTTCAAATCCCAGCTTCGGCAGTGTCAAAAATGGTTGCACACAAGGATTTACCAATACTGCATGACATTGATATTCTTTTGCAATCTGAACTGCAAAAAATCCTCCCATGCTATTTCCAGTTACAGCCTGACAATTTTGTTCTGTATATAATTTTTCCAGTATTTTTTTAATTGCATAAGGCTCTTGTGTATCATAATCAATTTGAGGTGACACAACTTCATAGCCGTTTTTTTTCAATGCATTACCAGACGTATTTTCTGCAATTGCACCATAACCATGAATATTTAAAATTTTCATATAAAATTCTCTCCTGATAATATTCTTGTAATTAATTCTTCCATTGCACCTTGTTCACAAGTTCTGGTTAAAATAATATCAGAAACTGCTTTTACAGAATCTGTTGCATTAGCAGGACAAACAGCGAAATCAGCAGATTGCAACATAGCAATATCATTATCAAAATCGCCAACAGCAATAAATTTAAAATCTTGCATATTTGGCAAATTCCGATAAGCTGTTAAAGCACTGCCTTTAGAAATACCTTTGGGAAGCATTTCATAAAATTTCAATTCCGACCTGATAAAGCTAACATCTTGATAATTTTTATTTGCAATATAATTCATAAAATCAGGCATATCATCTGGCGACATAGAAAATAATACTTTTATCCAGTCGCCTGTTACTTCTGGAACAGCTCCATATTTAGGACACACACCACAAATTTTAATATGCTCCTGTTCATAATCTGTATTATTCACAACCCAAGTATCTTCTGCACAAAGTACTTCTATGCCAACATGAGGATTTTCTGTTAAAATTTCTTCTGTCATCGCTTTTGCACTATCTGGCAAACCTTGCATAAATAGCATATTTTTTTTCATATTATCGTAAATACAAGCACCATTAAATACAATCACAGGGCTTTTTAAATCCAACAAATTAATATAATTTTCAGATGCCTGTACAGTTCGACCAGTTGCAATCGTAAAAATACCCCCTGCTTGTTCAAATGCCCGAATTGCAAGCAAATCCTGTTTTAAAGGCTTTTTACTTTTTGGCAAAAGCGTTCCGTCCAAATCTGTAATAATACAAATTTTTTCAGAATTTCTCATTACTATCACATCTTTTCAAATTTATTTAATAATTTCTGAAAATATTCTGGAGCAGGACGTTCAAATTCCAGATATTCATTCGTTCTGGGGTGTACAAAACCAATTTTTCTGGCATGTAAGCATTGTCCTTGTGTTCCTTTTACAGCTTTTCCATAAATATTATCTCCATAAACAGGATGCCCGATATAAGCCAGATGTACACGAATCTGATGTGTTCTTCCTGTTTCCAGAATTAATTTCACATGGGCAAAACCGCCATATTGCCTTAATACTTCATAATTCGTCACAGCAGATTTAGAATTTTTCTCTGTGACACACATTTTTTTTCTGTCTGCAACACTACGCCCAATCGGTGCATGAATCACACCAGATTTTTCTGAAAAACTTCCGACAGCAATTGCTTCATATTCTCTCGTAAAACTATGCGTTTTAATTTGCTCTGCCAATCCCTGATGAGCCATATCATTTTTGGCAACAATCAGCAAACCACTTGTATTTTTATCAATTCTATGCACAATGCCAGGGCGAATCACGCCATTAATACCAGACAAACTATCTTTACAATGATATAATAATGCATTCACAAGTGTTTCGTCATAATTTCCCACAGCAGGATGAACCACCATGCCCTTTGGCTTATTCACAACCAGTAAATCATTATCTTCATAAACAATATCTAAATCAATATCTTGCGGGATAATTTCAATTTCTTCTGGTGGCGGAATCAAAATTAAAATTTCAGCATTGGCTTTTGGTCTGCAATTTTTAGAAACCTGTTTCTGATTTACTAAAATATTTCCGCTTGCAATCAAACCTTGTATTGCACATCTTGTTAAATTTAATTCTTGTTCTGCAAGCCATTTATCTAATCTTAATCCCTCTGCCTGTTCAGGAAAAATAAACTCATGTTTTATCATTTTTATTCTCCTTGTCCATGAAAAATAAAATATAAATCATTAATAATACAGTTCCCACAGTTACAAAACAATCTGCAAAATTAAACACAGCAAATTTAAATAATTGCAAATCCAAATAATCTACAACTAAACCACCATGAAAAATCCTGTCAATCATATTGCCCAATGCACCACCCAAAACCATAATCAAACTAGAATATAATAATTTACTTTTTTTGCCATATTTTATTAATAAATAACTACAAATTATCATACCAATTATCGTCACGACCAAGAGCAAAATTCTTTGTCCAGAAAAACTACTAAAAGCTGACCCATCATTTTCGATATATTTTAAATGCATAATATCCAGACTGCCAATTTTCAAAAAATCTTTTTCCTGATATAAGCTAAAATTTTCCAAAATATAGCTTTTAATTAACTGGTCAACACC
>CAMWUF010000017.1 GCA_947177375.1 uncultured Ruminococcus sp. | reverse complement strand
GATTTTAATTGTGCAAGCATTCTGTGATTTATCTTTGCCAGATTATACATCTAATTTAATTGATGTCGGAATTTCCAATGCAGGAATTGAACACGCTGTTCCTGAATATCTCACAGAAAATGGTTTTCAAGAAATAGAGCTTTTTTTAAGCGAATCTGAAAAAGCAGATTGGGAAAAAGCTTATTTTTTTGATACAAGCAATGCCTATTACAAGCTGAATTCTACAGAAAAAGAAACATGGGAAAATTTAGATAATGAATTTTCACAGGTAATTGCCATTGTCTATATGATGACTTCTCAGCAGAATGCAGAATTGAAAAATTTAGATTTTTCTAATTTTTCTAATATAGATATGTCAGCAATTGATTCCAGTACAATGACACCTGAACAGATAGAACAATTTCAATCCATGAAAAAAATTATGGAAGATTTAGGGGTTGATATTACAAGTGATAGATTATTATTAGATATTAGGAATGTATTCGCAGAAAAAATAGCTTCGCTTGGAGATTCTATTATTTTTTCTATGGCAAAACAATTTGCAAGTGAACAGTATGAACTTTGTGGAATAGATATAGAACAGATACAGACAAATTATCTTTGGTCTACTGGTGCAAAAATGCTATGTATGGCTTTGATTATGGCAATTGCAGCAATTCTAGTAGGATTACTGGCTTCCAGAACAGCTGCTGGTGTCGGGCGTGATTTGAGAAATAAAATATTTTGCAAAATTATTCATTTTTCTAATGCAGAACTGGATAAATTTTCTACTGCTTCTTTGATTACCAGAACAACCAACGATATACAACAGATTCAAATGGTCACAGTAATGTTGCTTAGAATGGTACTTTATGCACCAATTTTGGCAATTGGTGGTATTATTAATATTAAAAAATATGATTCTGGAATGAATTGGGTCATTGTACTAGCAATTGCATTAGTATTATGCTTAATTGCTGTGTTAATGACAATTGCGATGCCAAAATTTAAAATCATGCAAACACTTGTAGATAAAGTTAATCTTGTTGCAAGAGAAATTTTAACAGGTATTCCTGTTATCCGTGCATTTGGCAGAGAAAAACAAGAAGAAGAACGTTTCGATGATGCAAATAAAAATCTGACTAAAAT
Source organism: uncultured Ruminococcus sp. (assembly GCA_947177375.1). Taxonomy (GTDB): domain Bacteria; phylum Bacillota; class Clostridia; order Oscillospirales; family Ruminococcaceae; genus UBA3855. Next base: position 8,850 of record CAMWUF010000017.1, on the reverse strand, counting down.
TATGCTTTTTACAAATAGAACAATGTCATGCATGATGCCTGCATTAATGTTAATTATGAACGGTATATCTGTTTTAATTGTCTGGATTGCATCACAAAAAATTAATGAAGGTGTTCTTGAAGTTGGTGCAATGACTGCATTTATTACTTATGCGATGTTAATTATTATGGGATTTTTAATGCTGACTATGATTTCTATTATGCTTCCCAGAGCAGGTGTTGCTGCAGACCGTATTCAAGAAGTATTAGATACAGAAATAAAAATTATAAATCAAGAAAATGCAAGTACTGTTATTAGTAATCAACCAACAATTGCATTTCATCATGTTAATTTTAAATATCCTGATAGTGATGAAAATGTTCTTACAGATATTGATTTTATAGCAGAAGCAGGAAAAACAACAGCAATTATTGGAAGTACTGGTTGCGGAAAATCTACACTTGTAAAGCTAATACCAAGATTTTTTGATGTTACAAGTGGTTCTGTTTCTATCAACGGCATAGATGTCAGAAATATGTCAATTGAAACATTAAGAGGACAAATAGGGTATGTTCCACAAAAGGCAATTTTATTTTCTGGAGATATTAGCTCTAATATTGCTTATGGTGCATCAAATGCTAGTTCAGCAGAGATTGAAGAAGCGGCATCTATTGCACAGGCTAGTGAATTTATTACAGAAAAAGCAGACGGTTATCATAGTAAAATTTCACAGGGTGGTACAAACGTATCAGGCGGACAGAAACAAAGATTATCCATTGCAAGAGCCATTGCAAGACACCCAAAAATATATATTTTTGATGATAGTTTTTCTGCACTGGATTTTAAAACAGATATGGCACTTCGGAAAGCACTTGCAGAAAAAACAAAAGATTCTGTTGTAATCATTGTTGCACAACGTGTTAGTACGATTTTAAATGCAGAGCAAATTATTGTTCTGGAAGAAGGGAAAATTATTGGCAAAGGCACACATCAGGAACTTGTTGAAGCTTGTGAAGAATATAAGCTAATTGCACAGTCTCAGCTTTCAGAAGCGGAATTCCGTGCAAGCATTGCAAGAAAGGAGGAATTTTAATGCCACCAATGGGACGGAGAGGAGACCCGACTGCAAGAGCCAAAGATTTTAAGGGGACTATTAAGAAAATTATTAATTATTTGGGAGGCTATAAAATCGGCGTTGTTGCTGTTATGTTTTGTGCAGTTCTAAGTGCTGTTTTTAATATTGTTTCTCCTAAGATTTTAGGCAAAGCAACAACAGCTTTATCAGAAGGAATCATGGGAAAAATTACAGGCAGTGGAGAAATTGATTTTTCTTATATTGGAAAAATTTTAATCATCGTCATATGCTTATATGGTGTTAGTTTTCTTTTTAGTATGATTCAAAGTTTTACGATGACAGGCATTACACAAAAGCTTTGCTATAAATTACGAAAAGAATTAACAGAAAAAATGAATCGTATGCCTATGAAATATTTTGAAAGCCGAACAAATGGCGAAGTGCTTTCCCGTATTACAAATGATGTTGATATGTTTGGAAATGGCTTTAATCAAAGTGTGACACAGTTAATTACTTCTGTGACTACAATGATTGGTGTTGTTATCATGATGTTAAGTATCAGTCCTTTAATGACACTGATTACTTTGTTAATTCTTCCAATCAGTTTAAGTTTTATCAGTGTTGTGATGAAAAAATCTCAGAAATATTTTAAACAACAACAAGAATATTTAGGTCATATCAATGGACAGGTAGAAGAAAATTATTCTGGACATTTAGTTGTGAAAGCATTCGGCAAAGAAAATGATGTGATTCATGCATTTCATAATACAAATGATATGCTTTTTGAATCTGCTTGGAAATCACAGTTTTTATCTGGTCTGATGATGCCTGTTATGCAGTTTGTGGGAAATTTAGGCTATGCTGGTGTTGCTATTTCAGGTGCGTTTCTTGCCATTAAGGGAACAATTCAAATTGGTGATATTCAAGCATTTATTACTTATGTCAGAAATTTCACACAGCCTATGCAACAATTGGCACAAGTGACTAATATGATGCAATCTATGGTTGCTGCTGTAGAACGTGTATTTGAATTTTTAGAAGAACAGGAAGAAGACCAGATAACAGAACATGCTGTATCTGTTAATCAAGTAAAAGGCATTGTAGATTTTCAACATGTCGCATTTGGATACAATCCAGAACAGATAATTATTAAAGATTTTAATGCACATGTGAACCAAGGACAGCAAATTGCAATTGTTGGTCCTACTGGTGCAGGAAAAACAACAATTGTAAAATTGCTTATGCGTTTCTATGATGTGAATCAAGGCGAAATTAAATTAGATGGTTTTAATTTAAAAAATTATAACCGTAATGAATTGCATCATGCATTTGGCATGGTACTTCAGGAAACGTGGCTATTTAAGGGAACTATTATGGAAAATCTCCGTTATGGCAGACTGGACGCAACTGATGAAGAAGTAATTGCTGCTGCAAAATCAGCACATGCTGACCATTTTATTCGCACTTTGCCAAATGGGTATGATTTTGAATTAAATGAAGATGCTACGAATATTTCTATCGGACAAAGACAGCTTCTTACAATTGCAAGAGCAATTCTCGCAGATAGTCCTGTATTGATTTTAGATGAAGCAACTTCTTCTGTAGATACCCGCACAGAACAAAGAATTCAAAAAGCTATGGATAATTTAATGAAAGGCAGAACAAGTTTTGTGATTGCACATAGATTAAGTACCATTCGTAATGCGGATTTAATTCTTGTCATGAAAGATGGTGATATTATTGAACAGGGCAATCATGATGCACTTATGCAACAAAAAGGTTTCTATGCAGATTTATACAATGCACAATTTGCATGATGATAAAAATATAAAAAATGGAGCTGTCAGCTCCATTTTTTATAATTTATGATATTAAATAATCAGAAATTTGCAAGTTCCTCAGCAGTGATTAATTTTACAATATAATTCATAACTGCAAGAGATTCTTCAGGGTCTACCTTGCCATTTTTATTCAAATCAGAATTTTTTAATTCTTGTATGTTCATAAGTCTTTGTCCTAAAATTGTTTTATTCATTGTAATAACATCTAAAATATCAATCGCATTATCACAGTTAGCATCACGAGTACGATTAGCTTATGAAGCAGTTGTATCATGCTCTGTTTGAGCAGTTGTATCATGATCTGTAGGTGCTGTTGTTTCAGGCTCTGTTGGTGCTGATGTTTCAGGCTCTGTTGGTGCTGGTGTTTCAGGCTCTGTTGGAGTTGGTGGCTTAACAACGCCTTCTTCTACAGTAACAGTTGTAATTTCTTTATCAAATACTAATGTAACAGATTCTAAATCTGCTGTACCGCCCCACCAGTTTTGAATCTGTAAATAATTAAATTCAAATTCATATGCTTCATCGCCATTTTCACCAGAGAATATGCCATCAAATACCGCTGTGCCAGTGCCATCTGCTGTAAGACTAGCTGTTTCAGATGTCCATTGTCCAGATTGACCGCCTCTTGTTGCTGAAAATCCAATGCCATAACCTGCTGCTTCTTCGCCTGTTAATTTGCCATTTAAAATTACTTTCTCCAGTTTTTCACCATTCGCACCATAACCAGCAATATTCACTGTATAGCCGTTTTCATCTTTATAAGATGCTAATGGAATTGTAACTTCTTTGGTTGAACTATAATTAAAACTTAAATTAGAACCATTTGCTTTCAAATCTTTATACATGTTTTGAATATCTGAACGAAACCAAGTCAGATTTTTTCTATCAAAAAATTGCATATCGCCTGCATTGCCTGCGTCCCAAAGATATGCACTAATGCCGTCAATTGCTAATGCCGTAGAAGCAACTGTTTTTAAATATTTCACTACATCATCTTTATTTTTCTGGTCTTTTTCCTGTGTGAGTACACCGTATTCGCCTACGATAACTGGAATGCCCTTATCAACAAAAGTGGCTTTCATTTTATTAAAATTATTATATAAATCTTGTATTTCTGTTTCTGTTCCCCAAGTTTCTGCATGTCCCCATGTAGAATCAATATTAGCAACACAGAATGTTGACGGCGTATAATAATGAATTGATACAGCAACCATATTATCATCAGGCACGACATAGCTATCTGTACAAGTTTGTGCCAAATCGTCATTTTTGCCAGCTAATAATAATAATCTGTTTTCATTATTACCGCCTGATTTTCTTACTAAATCTACAAAGCTCTGATTAAAATTATTTAACACATCATATTCAAATGTTACTTCATTCATGCTTTCAAATACTAAATGACTGTCATAGTCTTTGAAATAATTTGCAATTTCTGTCCACATTGTCTGGTACTGTGGGAGTGCATTCATGCCTTGATTTAGCCACAGACTACCGTCTGAAATCCAGTCCCAATGCATATTAATAATTACATACATGTCATTTGCATAGGCATAATCTACCACTTCTTTGATACGTGCCAGATAGGCATCATCAATATCATATGTGGAAGTATCTGCAAGATTTTCATACCATGTGATTGGAATACGAACAGAATCAAAACCAGACGCTTTAATTGCAGAAATCATATCCTGTGTCGTTGTAGGATTGCCCCAAGCTGTTTCTGTATCGGTTGTCCAGCCTCTTGTGCTATGGCAATCAAACGTATTACCTAAATTCCAACCCATGCCCATTGCATTGACAATATCAATTGCTGATTGGTCTGCTGCTTTGACACTGGATAATAATGCCATACTGCTTCCAGCTGTCATAGAAATTGTTAATGCACAAGCTGTTACAGCAGATGAAATTTTTTGAAATAACTTCATAACAAATCATTCTCCTTTATAAATTATAAATATAAAAATATTATTAATATCTTATTATATCATATTTTTTAAAAATTGTCAATATGATTTGTTAAAAAGCAATAAATTAATTTTAAAATCCTGCTACATCTGTATATTGCATTTGTGGGTGCAATGCCATATTAATCCCACAAGCTAATAAATGTGATGCCTGAATAATTAATCTATCAATATCACGAGGTGTTACCATCATATCAGGAAGTTTTTCAGCTAAGACTTTCCCTGTAAAATCTTCTGCAATATTTCTGATACCAATGACTGTCGGCACACCAATTGCTATGATTGGAATCCCAAAATTTTCTGCATTAATTGCCATTCTGTGATTTGCAACACCACTGCCAGGGGCAATGCCTGTATCTGAAATCTGAATCGTTGTGCCTAAGCGTTCTAAAGCCGAACATGCCAAAGCATCAATCACAATCATAGCTTCAGGCTGAATGAATTTCACAACAGCTTTTAGTAATTCTGCACTTTCAATTCCTGTCTGTCCAAGAACACCACCAGCTAATACACTGACAGGACGCAGATTTTTTAAAAATTCTTCATCTTCCTGTGCAAGTTCTTTCTGTAAATGTCTGGTAGCAAGAATTTTTTCCGTTGCTCTCACGCCCAAAGCATCAGGTGTAATATTTTTATTGCCAAGTCCTGCGACTAAAATACTTCCTGTTTCTGGTAATAAATTTCTTAATTCCTGTGCCAGCTCTCCTGCCATTTGTTCATAATTGTCTGAAAATCTAGATAATATTTCGGTTTCCAGTGTAATATAAGTGCCTTTGCCTTTTCCTAAGGGCTTGCCACTTTCATCATCAGAAATCACAATTTCTGTAACATGAAAATATTTGCCCCTATGGTTTTCTGCAATGCCTTTTTTATCCTGTAAATCTGATAAGCTTTCTAAAGCTAAGTCTGTTCTGTAACTTAACATGCTAATACTCCTTTATCAATTTTATTGTGAAATTTACCAAAAAAGTGGAAAACTTTTTCATAAAAAATCATGAAATTTCAGCTTGCATTTTTCGGCAAACTATGTTATAATAACAAAAGACAGTCGTACTGTTTTTAGCGGAATGTGTCTCTCCGCTGTTATTTTATGCAAAATTGTTATTATTATACAAGGAGGTGTTTTTCAGTGCCAAACATTAAATCAGCGAAGAAGCGTGTCAAAGTCAACAGAACAAAAGCCGCTGCTAACAAGGCTAGAAAATCTAACTTAAGGACGATGATCAAGAAGGCTGAGCTGGCTGTTGCAACAAACGCACCTGATAAAGAGCTTGCAGTTAGAACAGCTATCAGACGCGTAGATCAAGCCTGTGCAAAAAATCTTCTGCATAAAAATAATGCAGCTAGAAAAAAATCGCATCTTATGAGACTGCTGAATGCGTAAAAAATAAAACCCTGTTCCTTCTCACGGGAACAGGGTATTTTTTTTAAATTAGTTTAGTTAATTGTTCTAATTTCATCAGCAGAATGTTCATCATTTCTAAAAAGCAGGGTCGTACACCATACAGCAGAAACGGCAACTAGAATATATACAGCTCTGCTTAGTAATGACGTTGCACCGCCAAAAAGCCATGCGACTAAATCAAATTCAAAAATTCCGATTAACCCCCAGTTTATTCCACCGATTATTAATAATGTCAAACATAATTTATCCCAAAAACTGCTATTCATAGCCTAAACCCCTTTCTGTGAAAAATTTTTTCACAGTGCTAGTATGTGCATGTTTTAAAAGCTTATGCAAAAAAATTTTTAGCTTTTCAGCTTTTCAAGCACTATGCTCATAACTTCGACTTTTTCAGCTAAACTCAGCCTGTCAAAAGCGTCAAAAAACTCCTGTTTCAGGCTATCTTCTGCGGTTTTTTTTTCAAAATTAACTTCTGGCACGTCCGTTCTACCTATCAGGTAGTCAACGGAGCAGTCTAAGTAGTCAGCAATTTTTGCAATGGCTTCCAGTCGGGGAAAAAAGCCCCCTGACTGCATGCTGGCTAGTGTGTTTATGCTCAAGTCGCAGTCGCTCAGCATTTTACCAATAGCAATTTTTTTAGATTTTGCCATTTTTTTGATACTAATTGCAATTTCTTGTGAACTATTCACAAAAATCTCCCCCTTATCTTGTGTAATCTTACAAAATTACAATGATTTAAGAAAACATATTGACAATCACAATCAATTGTGATATAATATAAATGTCAGCAGGTTGACAGCAAGCCTTTTCCCCGCATGCGCGGGGGTGATCCGTGGGGTCTTGTCGGCATGTTTGAGTTTGAGCTATTTTCCCCGCATGCGCGGGGGTGATCCTTTTTGTGATACTTTCCAAGCGTGGATAAAAACCTTTTCCCCGCATGCGCGGGGGTGATCCTTAGCTGTTGCAACAAATGCGCCTGATAAGGAGCTTTTCCCCGCATGCGCGGGGCTGATCTAATTTTGAGCATGCTTGCTGTCAACCATCTGACACTTAGTTAGTATACCATGATTTTTTTGAAAAGTCAAGATTTTTTAGAAAGGAGGAGCATTGCCTTGCATAAACTTTTAGAAATTCTATATGAAGATTGGCATTATAGTAAAAGAGACTCAGAAGAAGTCTGTGCGGTTAGTAGCATGCTTGACGAAAGCAAGTCTGGCATAGTCTTAGACTGTATCACCGCAGAAACGCAACGAGCTTTTCAAGCAGGGTTTCAAATCGCTGTCCAGCTCCTGCTTGCAAGAGATGAACAATAAAAATCCCCTCTCAAAAAGTTGGGGGATTTTTTTTGCTGACTGCATAAAAAAACAAGGCTGTTTAAAAAAACAGTCTTGTTCTATGAATTTCTAAGTCTTCCAAGAAATGATTATCTTGGTTCACAAATCAGCTTGATTGCGGTACGGTCTTCCCCGTCAATCTGAATGCTGGTGAATGCTGGAATGCAAATTAAATCAATTCCGATAGGTGCAAGATAACCTCTTGCAACAGCAATGGATTTAATTGCCTGATTTGCTGCACCTGCACCAACTGCTTGAATTTCCACGTTCTTGTTTTCACGGATAACACCTGCAATAGCTCCTGCAACAGAATTAGGAACGGAACGGGAAGAAACTTTTAATACTTCCATAATTAACCTCCATAGTATAATGAATTTTTAGATAATAGAATGATTGAAAACATTTCATTTTCACATCTGGTTTTATTATACTATATTCTGAAAGAAAATGCAAGCGTTTTTTGAAATTTTGTGCATTATCGCATAATTATAGGGGTAATTTTAGTACATTTGCCACATTTATTATCAAAATCTATCAGTACAGCATTCAGATAACAATCGCCTGTGGCTTCCCGAAAGCGAATAGGTACATGTAACCGCAATCTGTCAATTGCATTCTGTTTATTAATACCTAGTACAGAATTTTCTACACCTGTCATGCCAGTATCTGTAATATAGCCTGTATGATGTTCTAAAATACAAGCATCTGCTGTTTGGACATGCGTATGTGTTCCCAAAACTGCTGTGACACGTCCAGCAAGATAAAATCCCATTGCACGCTTTTCAGAAGTCGCTTCTGCATGAAAATCTATAAAAATATTCGGCGTTTGTATTTGCTCTAGCAAATTATCTATGACAGTAAACGGATTATCTAAATTTTCTAAAAATAATACACCAGATAAATTAATCATAGCAATCTGACAGATTCCCATGTCATAAATGACAAATCCTTTTCCTGGACAAGCATCACCATAATTCACAGGACGAATAATAAATTCATTTTCATATAAATCTAATTCATTTTTTCGTTGAAAAGCATGATTGCCTGTTGTGATAATATCAGCTCCTGCACGGAAAATTTGCTTAGCAGAATGTTTTGTAATGCCATTGCCAACAGCAGAATTTTCACCATTTACAACAGCAATATCCACTTGATATAAATGTTTTAATTCAGGAAGTTTTTTTTGCAGAAATAAACAGCCTGTTTCACTCACAACATCACCAACAAATAATAATTTCATAAATAATTC
>CAMWUF010000016.1 GCA_947177375.1 uncultured Ruminococcus sp. | reverse complement strand
ACAACTAAAATAAACTTAGTTGACTTTTGAAAAAATAAGAAAAGAGGTAATAAGTGTGAAAAAAATAAGCAGGATAATTGCAGGATTTATAAGCTTTATGCTAGTGGCATCAGCAACAGCTTGTTCTAAAGAAGAAGTGCCACAAGATAACATTTCTGAAACACAAGAAAATAATATCATTGAAACTGTTGCAACAGAAGAAATTAGTAATATTACAACAACACCCACTGGAGAAGAAATTTATTGGCTTGCGGATTATGATATTAATCCCTTAAATACACAAAACAGAAGTATTGCTTTGTCTTTATTTGAAGACCAGTATGGAGGCAAAGTAAATTGGATTTGGTGCAATGCAGATTCAAAATATGAGGTTCTCACAAGCAGATTGTTAAGCGATGAACCTGTGGACATGGTTTCTTATGATGAATTTAGTATGCCACAAGGCGTGATGAAAGATTTATTTCAGCCGTTGGATAATTATTTAGATTTAAATGATAGTATCTGGGATTCTATGCGTGATGATATGAATGCTTTTGCCTATCAGGGTCAGCATTATGTTGTGCCTTATGCTGTGAGTGAACCGTTATTAATGATTTATAGCCGTAAATTATGCCAGGAAAATAATCTTGATGACCCGTATGAATTATATCAGTCTGGTAATTGGACTTGGGAAAGTTTTAAAAACATGATGCAAAGTTTTGTGTCTAACGGTTCTGACCGTTATGGTGTTTGCGGTTTTCTCGGAAAAGGTATTTTACAGTCTACGGGCAAGAAAATTATTGATTTTGATGGCAATCAATTTACGAACAATCTTAATGATGATTCTATTACAACAGCAGAAAATTTCTTACAAGAAATTGGCAGTGCAAATTTATATGATGCAACTTGGTATTCTAATTTTCCTGCTGAAAATAATATTTTATTCTATGCAATGCAAGATTGGGCTTTAGATAAATCCAATGCTGTGAATCCAGACGGTGATTTTATGGCTGTGCCGTTCCCAAAAGCTCCAGATTCTGATAATTATTATTTATCTGGCAATTATGAAGCCAAAATGCTTGTCAAAAATTCTACAAAAGGTGACGCTGTCGCAACTTATATTTATTGTGAACGCCTTGCCCAGACAGAAGAAACTTGTCAGCAAATTGCAAAACAAAATGCTTTACAACAAAAACTTTCTCAAGTAGGAGCTGTATTATCTTATCGAACTGAGGAACAATATCAGGCTATTTTATCTTATCAGCAAAATTTAAAAAATATCTCTGATTTTGGTTATGGCTTTGATACAGCAGGAACTATTATGAATCCTATCACAAATGGTGTTTTAGATGGTGTTCAAACATGGGATAGCATTAATACAGGTATTAATGATAGTCTGACTTCTGCAATCAGTGAATAAAAATAATTAATAATAACTATTTACATTTTAAAACATAAATGTTATAATTAATATATAAAATTTAAATTTATGAAGGGGTTGATAGTTATGAAAGCTAAAAAAATCATAAGCTTTGTATGTGCATTTTTACTTGCATGTTCAGCTTGTCCATTCTCTATATCTGTAACAGCTGAAATAATATATAGAGCAGAATATTTAGTGATTGATGGGTTAGTTTATGCACCTAATCTCAGTAGCACAGGTATTACCAGTTATGACTTTTTAGGTGTAATAGATGCTGATATTGCTTCCTTTGATGTTTTATCTGAAATACATAACTATCCAGTCATTTGGGACGGTGAAACCGTTAATGTGATTGAAATTGATAAATCCGCTTATTATTGCTCTAATGATATATATGACCATGATATTTATGTTTCTACTTCAGATGGGAGGAAGAAAGCAACTGAATGGTGGGTAAAAGATACTGCTAATGATAAAATTTCATGTGCTGAACCTGAAAAATTTGTTGCTGATGGTGTCATTTATAAGATTAATACTAGTCTAATGCATGGAGATATTTTGACTTATACTCCTGCAGAATTAGAAGACACAAGTGTAACATTTATTCCAAAAGAAATAAATGGAATTCCTATTGATAATCGTAGTAGTATTGGCTATGTCACAATTGATGGATTAATTTATAAACCTATTATACATAACTATGTAAGTGGATATAAAATTGTTGGCTATAATTTAGTTGGTGTAGCAGATACTAGTTTTACATCTATTACTATTCCAGCAAAAATAAATGGTTGTCATGTTGGATGGGGTAAATCTGTAAGCTCTCTTAGTAAAGAAAACATTTTTGCTGACTGTAAATTCTTAGAAGAAATCATTTTAGAAGATGACCAGACTAATCCATTTCAAGAAGAAATAGACCAGTGGCTAGAAGATGGTTTATTAGAAAAAGAAGATGCCGAAATACTGAAACATAGCTTTGATGATTTAAAATTTAAAATCATAAATGGTGCATTATACTATGGAGAAAATTTAATTGGCTATCCTACTGTAAAATCAGAAAACAAGGTTATTAATCTAAATAAAGGCGATGTAACAGGTGATGGTGAAGTTGATATTACAGACATTATTGTTGCAAATAAAGCAATTCTTGGACAAAAACCACTGACTGCTGAACAAGTAAAAGCTTTGGATATTGACCAGAACGGCATTGTAGATACAACAGATTCCCTTATGATTATGAAATATATCGTTGGCTTGATTGAAAGTTTATAATTTATAAAAAAATCCCCTGTGATTCAGGGGATTTTTATTTTAATTGGAATTTTGACTAGTTTGTTTGAGATATTTTGAAGCTTTTCGCTTTTTTTTCTGTTCATACATGATATTATCAGCAGTTGTAACAAGCTGAAATAAATTGGTATCTGGTTTTGGAATCGTAATATGATAGCCCAGACTTACCTCCAGTGCATAAGAAAAACGCTTTTCCTGATTAATATTATCTAAATTTTTTTGAATTTTATCTGCAAGGTTCTGTGCCTGTTTTTCGGTATAATCACCAGCAAAAACAATAAATTCGTCACCGCCAAAACGACAACAGACTTCATGATTATCACAGGCATTGCGTAAAACTTCCGCCATACAACAGATAGCAGTATCTCCAGCTTTATGTCCGAATGTGTCGTTAATATATTTCAAACCGTCCATATCTAAAAACATTAACATCACTGGCTTTTTTTCACGAATGCATTCTTGAAATACATGCTGACTGCTGATTCTGAATCCATTACGATTATTAATATCTGCAAGTGCATCAATTGTATATAATTTGCTTAATTTCTGTGTGACTCTGTCCAGACAGATAATTTTCCGAACACTTTCAAGAGAATTTCCAATATTCGTCATAAAATTATGAAATAATTTACTAGTCACTGGAAATTGACTGTCTTTTATCACACAATAGCCCATACAACGTTCACCGAAATGCAACGGCATGAAATAATATTCTCCACGCTGATTTCTATCATCAAATAAATCAGGGAGCATTTGGGAAGCTGAAAAATCAGGCACATCAAAAAATCTACCGTTTTTATAAGCCAACGGCACAAGAATTTTTTCGCCATAACCATGAATATGATAATGATTTGGCGATAAAATATGCATTAAATAATTTTCTTCTGTTTCGTCCGCCATAATGCCCTGTTTCCAGTTTTCACACAAACAAAGATAAAATTCTTTGCAATGAATTTCAGTAATAAACGGCTTCAGACTTTCTGTATATTTTTCTAAGCTATCGCATTCTGTCAAAGCTGACGCCATACGGCTCACAAGTGATACATCAACAGAAAAAGATTCTAATACATGAAAATTATGTTTTTTAAATTCATCTGTATTTAGCAAAGGCGTTTGATTACAGCCACAGCTTTGCGAAAAGCAACAGCAAGTTTCCATGATTTCATTTTGTTTTTGCGGAATATGATTCAGATGATTCATAATTTTTTCGCAAGCAAGCTGTCCCAGACGTTCCAAAGGTCTTTTCACAGACGTCAAAGAGGGTGCATAATTTCTGGCATTATAAGTATAATCAAATCCAGAAACTGCAACATCTTCTGGCACACGAACACCATGTGCCATCAGTGAATTCATAACACCAATTGCCATATTATCATTGGCACAGATAATTGCCTGTGGGGGTGCAGATTGTAAAAATTTCTGTACTGCATAAACGCCGTCACGAGTGATAAAATTACCATGATAAATTCTTTGTTCTTCTACTGGAATATGATATTTTCGCAAAACATCCTGATAAGCTTTGAATCTTTGACGACTGTCAATATTATTTTCTGGACCAGAGACATAATTAATTCTAGTATACCCATGATGCAGAATAAAATGCTCTACCATATCTTGCATGGCTTTTTCATTATCAATGCAGATTGTATATAATTCAGAATCATTTTTATCAATGCAGACAACTGGAACACTAGCATTTCTGGCACGTTGCAGAACAATTTCACTATCATGCATATTCTGAATAGTATTAATTAATAATATCACACCATCAAACTGATTAAAATCCGCCAGTGAAAAAATATTATATTCGCCTGTATCATGCCCGACATCACCGCCAATATTACCAAAAGCCACAAAATGCTCCAATGTAATATTATGTGTAAAGGCATATTGCCGGATACCGCTAAGAATACCGCTTTGATAATCTTCATCAATTGTAGATACAATCACAGCAATGTGTATGCGTTTCATAAAGTGTCACCACCGACCGAATGTATCCGGCATATCCTTTCTGAAAAATTTTTAAAATAAATTAAATTATTCTGCTAATTTTTTGCCACATCCTCCACAATAAATCTGTCCAGGTACATTCAATTCACTACCACAATAAGGACAGAATGCAGGTTTGGAAACTTGTTCCTCTTCTTTTGCAATTGCTTGCTCTTGCTCAGAATTCATAGCATCCATGATATCAATTTCAGGAGTATCTGTGATTTCCTGCTGTACTTGCGTATCATTTTCAGATGATACTTCCACGGCACTTTCCGTTTCAGCTTGTACAGATACATCTGTTGCAGTATATTGTGCAGTTAATTTCTGACCACAACTACCACAGAACAGATTACCTGCTTCATAGATTTTCCCACAGTACGTGCATACCATAGCAGACGGATTAGCAGGTGTATTTGCAGGTTTAGCAACTGTAACTTGTTCTGGAATTGGCACAAGCTCTGGTTCTCTTGCACGAACTTCTTCAATTTCTTGTTTAAATTTTTCAATTTTCTGTTCAGATTCGACAATCGCTCCTACCATTGTTTTAAATTCTTCATCGGGGCTGTCTTTGCAAAGTTCATAATATTTCTGACCGATTGCAATCAGATTTTGCTGAATATTATGTTCCTCTGCTTTGATTTGGCTATTCAGCTTGTTTGATTCATTCAAATTTTTTGCTTTTTGTGCAACAGTTCTGGTTGCATTTGTCACATTTGCATTTAGTCTGTCTAAAAAATTTGGCATAATAAAATCCTCCTTAAATTAAAAATATCTATATGCTATTATAGCATATCTTTTACAAAATTGCAAGCGTTATTTCTAAAAATCTCATCAAATTACACATTTTTTATTCCAACGGATTATCACAATGCCATTGCGGAACAAATTTATTTACATCTTTTACATATTCAGCAAGATTTGCATATAATTCCTGCCAACCTATGACTTCCATTAATTTATTTTCTATTAACTCATTTTCATGAATATCATACTTTTTTTCAATAGATTCTGACGACACTGTATAAACATGTATTCTAAATAATGCATGTTCGCCCTCTTGATAAGATTTTATATTTTTATCCCAACATTGCAAATTTTTACTAGAATGATGATAATAAAAAGACCGAATTGTAATAAATCTTCTATTTGTTTCGTCTTGCGTTGGAATCTCACATGCTAAAATCACATCTGTTAGCAAATGATTGATTTGTTTTAGATTAAATTCCTGCATTATGTTTTATCTTTCTGCCATAGGTGTGTAACGTCGAGCATCTACAACAGCTTTATAGGCTGGACGAATAATTTTATTAGAATTAATTAATTCTTCAATACGATGTGCGGACCAGCCCGCAATTCTGGCAATTGCAAAAATCGGTGTAAATAATTCTTCTGGCAAGCCAAGCATTCGATAAACAAAGCCACTGTAAAAATCCACATTGGCACAAACGCCTTTATAAATTTTTCTTTCAGAGGCAATGACTTCAGAAGCAAGGCGTTCTACAGTTGCATATAATTCATATTCTTTTTCACGACCTTTTTCAACAGATAATTTCTGTACAAAGCTTTTAAATACTCTTGCCCTTGGGTCTGAAATAGAATACACGGCATGCCCCATGCCATAAATTAATCCCGAATGGTCAAAACCTTCTTTATGTAATAGCGAACGCAAATAATTTTTAATTTCTTCTTCATCGCTCCAATCTTTCACATGCTCCATTAAATCATCAAACATCTGACAAACTTTAATATTCGCACCACCATGTTTCGGACCTTTTAAAGACCCCAATGCAGCAGCAATTGCAGAGTAAGTATCCGTTCCAGACGAAGAAACAACATGCACTGTAAAAGTCGAATTATTACCGCCACCATGTTCTGCATGTAATACTAAAGCTAAATCTAATAATTTTGCCTCTAAAGGCGTAAATTTAGAATCTGGTCTTAGCATATACAAAATATTTTCAGCAAGGGATAATTTCGGGTTTGGCTGATGAATAATTAAACTTTCACCAGCTTTAAAATTATATGCCTGATAGCCGTAAACAGAAATTAACGGAAATAAACTAATCAAAGACAAGCATTGTCTTAACACATTTGGAATAGAAATATCATTTGCACACTGGTCATAAGAATATAATGCCAATACACATTTTGCAAGTGTATTCATCATATTATCACTAGGTGCTTTCATAATCACATCTCTGGTAAATACAGACGGTAAATAACGCAAATCTGCTAATAAACTTGTAAAATCCTGCAATTGCTTCTGATTTGGTAATTTTCCAAATAACAGTAAATAAACTGTTTCCTCAAAGCCTAATCTGCCATCTGCAATAAATCCTGCAACAAGTTCTTCTACATCAATACCTCTGTAATATAATTTTCCCTCACAAGGCGTTGTCACACCATCGACTGTTTTAGAGGCAACTACATTTCCAATATAAGTTAATCCCGCAAGTACACCTTTTCCATTTAAATCACGCAAACCTCTTTTGACATCATATTTTGTGTATAAATCGGGATTAATTGGAAATTCTTCTTTGCAAATTTCTGCAAGTTCCTCAATCAAAGGGCATGCTGCCTCTGAATAATCATAACGTGCCATTATTTCATCGTTCCTTTCTGATTTTTTTATTATTTTTTTGAATATATAATTTTTATTATAACACTTTTTCTGAAATAAGTCAACAAAAAAGCAAAAAAAGTTTTTTTAATTTTATGCATTTTACCACTTTACAAATTTAAATTTTTATGTTATAATATTTCTTGTTAAAATTTTATTTAATTAAATTTATCGAGGTGTGGCTCAGTTTGGTAGAGCATTACGTTCGGGACGTAGGGGTCGCAGGTTCGAATCCTGTCACCTCGATTATAGCAAGAACTGCTGATTTCCATGGAATCCAGCAGTTTTTTATGATTATCAAACAAATTATAATATTATCTATCTATTATCTATGATGTCCGCCGCCGCCGTGACCGCCACTGCTGTGACCGCCTCCGTGATGACCACCGCCACCATGACCGCCACTGTTGGAGCTGATATGTGTCTTGTTGGTGCGAGTGTGGACAAATCTGTCATATTGTTGTCTATAAATCACAGTTTTTTTATTCACATAATTTGTTGGTGTTAAAGCGTGTTGGAATTTATAATGCGATTTGACAACAAGATAAGTAATTACTGCAATCATGATTCCTAGAATTAAGCCAATCATACCAGATAGAAATGCGTTATCCCATGCAAGATAGGGTTTATTTTTAGTTGTAATAATCACATTATTTTCTACATGATAATATTCATGATAACTATCATCATAGACATAATAATGCTCTGGAATGCCCATGTCATAATAATATTGCAACTGTTCGGCAAATCCATTCACTGCACCAGTAATATCTTCACTGCCAGCAGGAATAAGATATTTATCAAGTGCTGTTGTAATCTTATCAATTCTATTATTAGATTTTGCATTTGTATAATAAAACTGTGCCAGCCCGCTTGTAGAAATATAATCATAAGCAGAGCTATAGCCTTTTAAATCTATGTAATAACATAAACCGTCAGATTTTTTTGCAAATAAACTGTCATAAGTTGTATTTGCAATAGATTTTATTGTTGCTTCTGTACAGTCCTGATAGCCTAAAATCACAATAATATTCATGCCTGTATAATCAGAAGCATTTTCCAGAACTTCATAACAGAATTGATATTCATCTTCTGTTAATTTTCCAGATTCGTCATATAAATAAACACTTTCACTGATTGCTTTGACATGCATAGACATTGCAGGACAAATGCAAATCATAAATAATAACATACTTGTGATAAATGTAATATATTTTTTCATTTTAAAAGTCCTCCCAAGAAGCCAATACAGCCACATAGAACACTAATTAATATACACATAAATAATAATTTCTTAGAATTTAATGGCGGTGTTCCAGCTTGTTTTCCAGTTTGCCCATTAATTGCAAAATCATATTGTTTATTATGATAATGAAACGTCATGAACCAAACAGGCAATAGCATATATTGCCATTTTGTGCTTAAAACATTCATGTCAGATTGTAATACTCTGACAGAATCATAACCAGTCATAGAAGAACGTAATAACATATCACTGCCATTGACAGCACGATTGCGTACACGAGGGAACACCTGTGCTTTGTTGACATCATATTTATCAGATAAAAAACCGCTTAAATAAGTCATTTCAAAATTTACAGTGTCCCGATAATCAAACGGTTCAATTGCTTCCATCAGATTATCATCTACTTTGCTTTGTCCGTCCGCAGGAATACCATTAAAATCTAAATCCGCTTCACGGAATACATCAAATTCACTTGTTTCTGTATAGTTATAATCTCCAGAAGTCCAATGTTTCACTCTATGACAGTCAGCATGCATGATACCATGTACATGACAATCTGCAACCCAGAACGGCACATACACACCATGCAAATGCACTAATTGACTTTCTGAAGTAAAATCTTTCGGCAAGAATTTTCTTTTTTTGCACCAGTCTTTAAAAATCTGCACAGCTTCTTCACGGGAAATTTTAAACGGAATGACTTTAGAGGGCATATATTCGCCAGATAGTCTGCCTTTTAAAATTACGGGATTATGACAATATAAACATTCTGTTGCCGTTGTATCAGAATCAGTTATTAATTCAGCTCCACAGCTTTGACAAATAAATAATTGATTCTGTTCTGCAAATTCGTCAGTTACAGAAGCCTGTTCCTGTTGTTCTTGTTGCATTTGTTCATTGGCTTGTTTACATTCTTCGGGTGTAAAAAAACTATCACAATATTCACAAGCAAAGCCCTGTTTTTTTGGATTAAATCGCAAATCTGCACTACAATTCGGGCATTTATACTGTATACTTTCCAGAGAACTCATAAATTTATCCTTTCTGTCATGATGACCGTTTCGCACCGCATTTTGAGCAAAAATTACCAGTATTTAACAAGCCACATGTACAACCCCAAAATTGTGAAATATCTGGTTTTTCCCTACCACATACAGCACAGAAATTTCCATAATTCTGTGAACCACATTGACAAGCCCATGCTTTCTGTAAATTCACTGGTGCAGAATGCTGTGGAATCGTTAAATTTTGATTAATTTGATTCATGGGCTGTTGATTAAGCATTGTATTTCTGCTGCGAATATTAATTAATTCTCTGCTATTCTCATCATAGCTGATATTTCCAATTCCTACGGAAACTAAATCAATGCCTCTCTGTTCTTTCCAAAGAATATTTAATTGCTGATTTAAATATGCTACAATATCTGCACTTTTTGCACCTAGATTAGAAATTCTTACGCCATTCTGTGACATGTTGCTGACAGCACTTTGCAATGCCATTAAAAATTCTTCTAAATATTGGTCTGATAATACTTGTGTACTAACAATATTTGCATTTCTGGGGACAACTTCTTCAAAAAATTTTAACGGGTCTGAAATTTTAATAGAATACGTCCCATGACAACGAATAAATAATTC
>CAMWUF010000015.1 GCA_947177375.1 uncultured Ruminococcus sp. | reverse complement strand
TTATTATACATGATTGTTTATGTGATAGTTATTTTACCCATGCTAAATAAAAAAACGCATCGAAAAAATTTAGTTATCTTACTCAAAGAGGCAGGTTATCAGCCTTTGCAAAGAATTGCATTATTAGCAGGATTTGCTATATTCTGTGGTGTAGTAACAGTTCTGCTTGAAAATTAATTAAAAAAAATTAGAAAGGGTGGTACTATGCAAAAAGAGATACGTAAATTAGAAAGACGAAAAATAAGGACAACTGGCGTTAATATGACATTTGCTATTGTTGTATTAATATTATTAGGCTTAGGCATTGTCATGATGTTTTCTGCAAGTTATGCAATTGCTATTAATGAGGGCAAAGATGGCTATTATTATGCACTTCGTCAAGCAATTTTCGGCGGTATCGGTCTGATTGCTATGGTAATTATTTCTTTTATAGATTATCATATTTATCAAAAATTCTGGGTAGCAATCGGGTCTTATATTACTAGTGTTGTATTATTAATATTAGTATTATTAATTGGTACAGATTTAGGTTCTGGCTGTAAACGTTGGATTAGAATCCCTGGCGGACAGACATTTCAGCCGTCAGAAATTGCAAAATTTGCAGTAATTATTTTATTTGCCTATTTAATAGATATGCATCATGATAAAATGAAAAAGCTTACAGTTGGAACTCTGCCATTTATGGGATTATTGGCAATTATTGCAGGCTTGTTATTAAAACAGCCCCATTTGTCAGCAACTATTTTAATTTGCTTAATTGGTGTTGCCTTAATCTATGTAGGCGGTGCGAAATGGTGGCATTTAGGCATATTTGGATTACTTGGCGTATTGGCAATTGCTGGCGTTGTTGCTTATAAAGTTATTTCTGGTGAAAATGGTTATTTCTCTGTTAGATTAATGACTTGGAAAGACCCATTTGCTTATAGTGAGGGTTTTCAAACACAACAGTCTTTGATTGCTATCGGTTCAGGCGGATTGTTTGGCTTAGGACTTGGCGAATCCAGACAGAAATTTTTATATTTGCCTGAATCAGAAAATGACTTTGTATTTTCAATCGTTTGCGAAGAATTAGGGCTTGTTGGTGCAATTACTGTAATTTTATTATTTGTATTATTAATTGCACAGGGATTTCATATTGCAACGCATTGTAAAGACAGATTTGGCATGCTAATTGCAGTGGGCTTTACACTACAGATTGGTTTGCAAGCGTTTATTAATATTGCTGTTGTTAGTAATGTCATGCCGAATACTGGTATTAGTTTGCCGTTTTTTAGTTATGGTGGTACAGCTTTGATGATGCAACTTGCTCAAATGGGCATTGTGCTGAATGTTTCAAGGGGGCGTTATGTGGTCGGTGAAGAACGACAAAGACGAAAGTCAAATGTAAGAGTAAGCACTCAGAAAAGCGTAGCATAGAGAGGATTGAATTTTTTATGAGAGTATTACTAGCAGGCGGTGGCACTGGTGGGCATATTAATCCTGCTCTTGCAATTGCCAGTATTATTAAAAATTATGTACCAAATGCAGAATTTTTATTTGCAGGAACGCCCAACGGCATGGAGGCAAAATTAATTCCACAGGCAGGTTATAAAATTGCATTTATTAAAGTTGCAGGGTTTCAAAGAAAATTAAATCTTGAAAATATTGGCAGAAATATAAAAGCTGTCTGGTATTTAGCAAATTCTGGACATAGAGCAAAACAAATTGTAAAAGAATTTGAACCAGATATTGCCATTGGAACAGGTGGTTATGTCGCAGGTCCAGTAATCAGAATGGCTTGTAAAATGGGAATTCCTTCAGCGATTCATGAACAAAATGCTTATCCAGGTGTGACAAATAAATTGCTTGCTAAGGAAGTCAATCATGTCATGCTAACAGTGAAAGATGCTTTGCAATATTTTGATGAAGATATTGCATATACTGTCACGGGATTGCCTGTTCGTGCAGAATTATTAAAAAAATCAAAGCCTTATGCTAGGGCGCAATTGGGTTTTGATAATAAATTCTGTATTCTGTCTTTTGGCGGAAGTCTTGGAGCTGGTTGCATTAATGATACTATGGCGGAAGTGTTAAAATGGCATGTTTCTGAAAAATTAGAAATTAATCATATTCATGGTTATGGCGGTATGGGCAAAGATAGTTTTCCAGATTTAATGAAAAAATATCATGTGCCTATGAAAAGTAAAAGAATCAGAATTACAGAATATATTCATGATATGGATACTTGCATGGCAGCGGCAGATTTAGTAGTCTGTCGCTCTGGTGCAAATGCTCTGGCAGAATTACAAGCTTTAGGCAAGCCGTCAATTTTGATTCCGTCACCAATTGTGGCAGGAAATCATCAATATCATAATGCTATGGTTCTTGGAAAAGCAAATGCAGGAATTGTCATAGAGCAAAAAAATGTCACGAGTGAAATTATGATTGAAAAAATTAAAAATTTATATCAGGATAGAGAAAAATTAAAGCAAATGGCAAGAAATGCTTCTGCGTTGGCAATTCCAGATACAGAAGACAGAATCTGGGGTGTGATTGAAAAGCTGATGCAAGAAAAAAATTAATCACAAGAACCAACTTCTTTCTTTTTACATATGATACACTATGCAAAAGAAGGGAGTGGAATATATGCAAAAATTAATCATACAAGGCGGTCAAAAATTAGAAGGCGATATTCCAGTACAGGGTGCGAAAAACAGTGCATTGCCTATTTTATCCGCTAGTTTGTTATGTGAAGGCGAAAGTATTCTTGAAAATTGTCCAGAATTATCAGATGTGTATACGGCTTGTCAAATTCTAACAAGTGCAGGCTGTAAATGTGATATGAAACATCATGTTGTTTGTGTAAAAGCCGATACGCTCCGAAATTCTGAAATTCCAGAAAAATTAATGCAAGAAATGCGTTCGTCTATTATTTTTTTAGGTGCTATGTTAGGTAGAACAGGTACTTGTACACTTGGTTATCCTGGTGGATGTGAATTAGGTCCTAGACCTATTGATTTACATTTACAGGCGTTTCAGAAAATGGGTGTGAAAGTTCATGAAGAAAACGGCATTTTATTCTGTCATACGCCAAATGGACTACATGGTGCAAAAATTCATTTAAATTTTCCGTCTGTTGGAGCAACAGAAAATTTAATGCTAGCAGGTACACTTGCAAAAGGCGAAACTGTTATTAAAAATGCTGCCAGAGAACCGGAAATTATTGATTTGGCAAATTATTTAATGAAATGTGGTGCAAAAATTTTTGGTGCAGGTAGTGATAGTATTAGAATTCAAGGCGTAAAAAAATTGCATGGCTGTACATATCGGATTATGCCTGACCGCATTGTAACAGCAACCTGGCTGGCAACAGCGGCAATCACAGGCAGTAATCTAAGACTTTTGCATACAGATGTAAATAGTCTGGAAGGCATTTTAGATGTTTTGGAACAAATGCAATGCCAATGCAGCTATCAAGATAATCATATTTGCATTTCTGCTGGAAAGCCGTTACATGCAGTGCGTTATTTAAAAACAATGCCTTATCCTGGATTTCCAACTGACACACAAGCTATTTTTATGGCAGCATTATGCAAAGCAAATGGAAGTTCTGTGATAGAAGAAACAATTTTTGAAAATAGATTCCGTCATGTAGATGCACTTGTCAAAATGGGAGCTGATATTCGGGTGATTGGACGTGTCGCTGTTATACATGGTGTCAAACAGTTACATGGTGCTACTGTCAGTGCAACAGACTTGCGTGGCGGAGCTTGTTTATTAGTGGCTGGTCTTGGTGCAACTGGCGAAACAGTATTGACAGATATTGCACATATTGACAGAGGATATGACAAACCTGAAATATTATTGCAAAAATTAGGTGCAAAAATTGAAAGAATATTTTCGCCTTGAAATTTTGCAAATGCATAGGAAGTGAGAGCATTTTGAGAGATATTGAAAAAACAGATATGACACATGGGGCAAATTCCCGCAGAATCAGAAGACGAAAACGTGGACGTTCTGTCTATGTATTGCTTGTGATTCTGCTTGCTGTTGCCCTGATTATCACACTGTCTATGACGTTATTTTTTAATATCAAAGAAATTCGTGTGACGGGGGATTCGGCAGTTATTTATGATGCAGAAGAAATTGTAGAAGCTGTTGGTGTAAAACGTGGAGATAACATGATGCGTTTGCATCTGGAAGAATTAGAGCAGAAAGCAGGAGAAATTTTAATAGATGCCGAAACTGTAGATATTAAACGTCAATTTCCAAATACACTTGTAATTGATGTTCAGAAAAGCATACCAGCTTTTAATGTCAGTTATGAGTATGGTACGTTGGTTGTTAGTAAACATGGAAAAATTTTGCAGAACAGCATGGATCCTATGGAGGGTTTAGTTAGCATACATGGTTATGAACCAGAAGAAACAACAGTTGGAAAAAGATTATCTGCGATAGAAGAACGCTATGATAAAATTTTTTCGTCTTTTCAAAATTTAATTGAAAGTAATATATTAGAAACACCAATTGTTTCGATTGATATGTCAGATTTTAATGATATTATTGTAAATTTTGATAACAGAATAGAATTTGCGATGGGAAACTGGAGTGAAATAGATTATAAAATCAGTTTTGCAGAACAAGTTATTGCGTTGCAGCCAGTCAATAAAGAAGGCTATCTGACAATGATTGGCAGTAATCAATGTTCTTTTCGGAACAAATCTGATGTGCAGAATGCAGAGAAAAAAATAGTTTCTCAAGAAATAACAGAAACACAAGCAATAGAAATCCCACAGGAAAATAATCATCTTACATGAAATTGTGTGCATTTTTGTGAAATTCAGGCAAAAAACAGTACGGGAAGTTGTATGGTTTAGGAAAAAATAAAATTTTGTCAAAAACCTATTGCAAAATGAAATAAAATGTGTTAAAATAAGAGTATCTAAGATTTTAAGGAATTGTGTATGGTAATGCACTTCAAATTCTGGTAGGAGGAACAATCATGACGGACTTCATTTATGAAGAAGCTTTTGAACCTGATGTAAATATTAAAGTAATCGGTGTCGGCGGTGGTGGCGGTAACGCATTGAACTGCATGGTGGATTCTGATGTCAGCGACATCGAGTATGTGACAATTAATACAGATGCGAAAGCATTAAAAAATTCTAAGGCTGCTACAAGAATCCAGATTGGTGCAAAATTGACAAAGGGCAGAGGTGCAGGCAATAAGCCTGAAATTGGTCAGCATAGTGCAGAAGAAAATATTGAAGAAATTGAAGCAGCTTTGAAAGGTGCTGATATGGTATTTATTACTGCTGGTATGGGCGGTGGTACTGGCACTGGTGCAGCTCCCGTTGTTGCAAAAACAGCACAACAAATGGGCATTCTGACGGTTGCTGTTGTAACAAAGCCTTTTGCTTTTGAACGAGAACAGAAAATGCGGCAAGCAGAAGCAGGGATTGCAGAATTAAAAAAATATGTGGATTCTTTAATTGTTATCCCCAATGAAAGATTGCTAGTAGGTCTTGAAAAAGCACCAACAATGAAAGAATCTTTTGCATTGTCAGATGATATTTTAAAAACAGGCGTGAAAAGTATTTCAGATTTAATTGTAGAAGAAGGTTATATTAATCTTGATTTTGCAGATGTTGCAACAACAATGAAAGGTGCAGGGTATGCACATATGGCAGTTGGTCACGGTTCTGGTAAGGACAAGGCACAGGAAGCCGCAAAATCTGTGATTAGCAGTCCGCTTCTGGAAACTTCCATTGCAGGTGCGAAAAGATTGCTGATTAATGTTGCTATGTCTGAAGATACCCTTGCTTCTGATGTGGATACAGCATCTAAAATGATTACAGAGGCTGCATCTCCAGATGTACAGTTTATTTTTGGTGCGGCATTTAAAGAAGATATGCAGGACGAAATGAAAGTTACTGTGATTGCAGCGGATTTTGCTGATGATGATGCACAGGATGACTTGTATGAAGAATATGTTCCAGTGGAAAAGCCTGCAAGAACTTCTAAACCAGTCAAAACACCAAAAGCTCCCAGAAGAGAGCCTGTTCCTGTTGTACAGGAAGATGATGATGACGATGATGAGGAAGAAGAGATTATTCCAATTAGTA
This sequence comes from uncultured Ruminococcus sp., assembly GCA_947177375.1. Lineage (GTDB taxonomy): Bacteria > Bacillota > Clostridia > Oscillospirales > Ruminococcaceae > UBA3855. The sequence goes on along the minus strand of CAMWUF010000015.1, from coordinate 4,289 downwards.
ATCCCTTGATTGAGGAAAACAAGCGGGAGTTTCAGGCACCACCTGTTTCACAACAACCTCGCCGTCCTTCTGTAAATGATATGGACATGCAAGAAATTTTCGATATTCTCGGCGGTAATTGATTTTTTAATCTGCTCCGGCGTTGGAAGATGCCGGAGCTTTTTGTGTTTGGTAAATTTGCACGAATTTCAAAGCTAGATTTTTACATAAATTCTCTTGCAAGTCTGAAAAAAATATGATATAATAATTGTATTGTTTTGATTCGTGATGAATTTGTATATGATGATGAATAAAATTGCAAGTTTATTAAGAAAAATTGCGTAACAAAAAGGAGTGTTTTTAATGGCTTTACCAGAGGGTGTTGCATTGAAAGAAACTAGAATCGGTGGTGGTTTTGAAAAAAAATCTGTGTTTGCATGTATTGATGCACTGAATACTCAGCGTGAAAGTTTAGAAAAAGAATTACAAGGCTATCGTGAAAAAAATAGTGCTCAAGAATCACAGCTGATTCAGGATTATAAGCGTGGCGAAGAAGAAGCTCTGAAAAAAGCAGAACAAGCTGAAAAAAAGGCACTTGATGCAGAAGAAAAATTAAAATCTGCTACTGAAAAAGTAAGTAAACTTGCCGAAGCACTTAAAAATGAACAGGCAAGCAGACAAGCAGATATACAGAAAATGAAAAAACAACTTGCTGAATCTAAAACAAATAGTGTTGATAGTAATAAAATGAAAGAGTATCAACAGGAAATTTTAGAGCTGAAAAGTGATATTAGCTCTATGAGTATGGAAAATAACGAGTTAAGTGCAAAAGTAGAATCTTTGGAAACACAAGTTGCAGATTATAAAACGCAAGCACAAGATGCAGAGCAGGCTCTGGAAGAAATTAATCAGGAACTTGATGAAAAAGAAGAAAAAATTTCTAGTTTGGAATCAGCACTGACAGAAGCAGAAGCAGAACTGGAAAAATTGGCAAAAGAACTGGAAGAAGCAGAAAATATACCTGTTCAGAATATAACAGCAGATATGTTTGGCGGTTGGATGTCTAATCTTGCGAAAAATGCAGAAAAAGAAGCAAGAGAACAAGTTGAAAATGCCAGAAAAGAAGCAGAAGATACTATCGAAAAGGCTAGAAAAGAAGCAGAGGAACTTGAAAAAGAAGCAAGCGAAACTGCAGAAGCTATGCTTACAGAAGCGGAAGAACGTGCCGCAACTGCAAATGCAGAAGCAGATAAAATTCTGGAAGATGCTCGTAAACAGGCAGAACAAGAATTATCTGATAAACTGAAAAATGCAGAAGCCAGAGAGAGAACTTCCCGTCAGCTTGCTGATGATATTCGTGAAATATTACTTGGACAACTTTCCAGTGTAGAAGAAAATCTTCAAAAAATGAATGATACCGTTGCACAAGCTGTTGAAAGTATGAGTGATAAGCTTGACGAAACAGGCTCTTTGATTGAAGATGCAAGAACGAAAATTGAAGAATCTTCTAAAAATATTCCTGCTGAACCTGAGAAACCTGTTCAGGAAAAGAAACCAGCCCAAAAATCTGCACCTGCTCAGGAAAAGAAACCAGCTCAAAAACCAGCACCTGAAAAGAAACCAGCTCAAAAGTCTGCACCTGTTCAGGAAAAGAAACCAACTCAAAAACCAGCACCTGAAAAGAAACCAGCTCAGAAAAAGGAAAAACCTGCTGTTCCTATGATGTCAGGTTTAGAGTCTATTATAGGAGAAATTGAAGAATCAATTGCTGTTGAAGAAAAGAAACTACCAGAATCTAATCCAATTCAGACACAAGAAGTGAATCGTAATGATGTATTTAGTCTGAATGAAAAACAACCTGAATCTGCGGATACATTCCAACTTGCTGAAGAACAAGTAAAGCCAAAGTCTGGTTTTTCCATCATGCCAGATATGAGTTCTTTGTTGGGAGCAATTGAAGAAGAACAACGACAAAGTTCAGAATCTGCTCCAGTTCAGAAGAAAATTAATAGTGATGATGTATTTAATCTGGAGGAAAAACAGCCTGAATCTGCGGATAAATTCCAACCTGAAGAAGAACAGATTCTTGATATTGACAGCTTTTCACAGTCGGGAATTGGATTTAATACGACAATTCGTGCAAGAGCGGCTGGTACACAAAGCAAATCAGGTAAGAAAAAAAATAATGATGAATTTAATTTCAATGAGTGGGCAGATGAAACCATTGAAGAAAGAAATAAGAAAAAAAAGAAAAATAAGAAATAATAGAAATAAAGGTGAGGACTATGTCGGGATTACAGAATATCAATGCACAGGAATTATATGCTTGTGCTGAGAATTTACATATCGGAGAAAAAATTTTGCTCTCCGGTTATGTGTATACAGCCAGAGATGCGGCACATAAACGAATTTCTGCATTGCTAGATTCCTGCCAGCCTCTGCCATTTCCTTTGGAACATGCTGTTGTTTATTATGCAGGACCTACACCTGCACCACCAAATAAACCTGTTGGTGCGTGTGGTCCTACGACTTCTGGTAGAATGGATTCTTATGCACCAAGATTACTGGATTTGGGACTTTCTGCTATGATTGGCAAAGGTGAACGCTCCCAGGCAGTCAGAGATGCAATTGTCAGAAATAAGGCTGTTTATTTGTGTGCTGTCGGCGGTGCAGGTGCATTATATGCAAAATGTATAAAAAAACTAGAAGTCATTGCATTTGAAGATTTAGGCTGTGAATCAGTCAAAAAATTATATATTGAAAATTTTCCGCTTGTTGTCTGCAATGATGCACAAGGTGGTGACTTGTTCTCACAAGGAAGAAGTTTTTATGCAAAATGAAATATTAGAAGCTTTGTCAGATGAAGAACTTGCTGTTTTGTCTCATGAATCTGTTGAAGCAGAAGCAGTGCTTTTAATGCGATATTTTCGCTTAGTGAGATTTCATGCCAGGCGATATGCAACAAATTTGACAGATGCAGAAGATTTCATGCAAGAAGGCTTTGTTGCACTTTTACGTGCTATGAAGCAATTTGATAATTCCAGAGAGATAAAATTTTCATCATTTGCACAGACTTGCATGATTAATAGCATGAAAAGTCTATTGCGTCATGAAAAATCTGTTGCTGTGCCAACAGAAGATTTATTACAGAAAATGGAAAATTTCGGTGAATATATTGACGATGACACGCCTGAGAGCATTTTTATTCAAAAAGAAAGCTATGAAAATTGTCGGACACAAGTTATGGCAATGCTTTCAAATAAAGAATGGGATGTATTACAATGTATTTTGCATGGGTGTTCGTATGAACAAACTGCAAAGCAATTGAAAATTAGTTTAAAATCTGTTGACAATGCAATGCAAAGAATTCGAAAAAAAATGCGAGCTGTTCAGCATTCGGAAGAGGAAAATTTTTCATAGCAAAGCAAAAGATTATGATTTAATTTTTTGCAAATAATTTTAAGCGAGGTATTTTATTATGTACGAAGACAAGACTTTAGTTTGCAAAGACTGCGGAAAAGAATTTATATTCTCTGTTGGAGAACAGGAATTTTATGCAGAAAAAGGTTTCACACATGACCCAGTGCGTTGCAAAGATTGCCGTAACGCAAGAAAATCTGCACCACGTCAGGCAAAAGAAATGTTCACAGCAGTTTGTGCAAGCTGTGGCGGTGAAGCTCGTGTGCCATTTCAGCCACGTGAAGACAGACCAGTCTATTGCAGTGAGTGCTATGCTAAAATAAAAGGCGAATAATTTTTAATTTTTGAAAGGAAGTTTTTTTATGATAATCACAAAGGATACTGTGATTGGTGAGATTTTGGACACTGATTTTGAAGTTGCACCATATTTTCTGGAAATGGGTATGCATTGCTTAGGTTGCCCTGCATCAAGAAATGAAACAATTGCAGAAGCTTGTAGTGTGCATGGAACAAATCCAGATGAATTAGTTGAAAAACTAAATGCCTATTTTGCAGAAAAAGCAGAAAAGTAAGTTATGAAAAACAAGGCAGAATTTGCGATTTTTGTCGCAATTCTGCTTTTTTATAGGAGTTTTTTTATATGCTAATTAATTCAAGATTGCTTGCTTGTGCCAATTTTATACAAGGCAATTTTTTATGCGATGTTGGCACAGACCATGCATTATTACCTGTTTATGCGATTCAGAAAAATATCATTCAACAAGCAATAGCTTGTGATATTGGAAAATTGCCATTAGAATCTGCTAGAAAAACTGTGCTGAAATATCAGCTTTCAGATAAAATTAAGTCTGGTTCTTATACACATCTCCGAGCCCACGAGACATCTCAGG
>CAMWUF010000014.1 GCA_947177375.1 uncultured Ruminococcus sp. | reverse complement strand
AATCATAACGGTCTTTTGCATTTTCTAATGCATTATCAAATAATTGTTCTGCACGTGCTGGATTCTGACGAGCCAGAGCATTATAACGTACTTCACCCATGAGGAAGTTTTTATATTCTTCTGTGTTTGGAGCTTTGGAATCTAAAATAAATGGATTCTTGCCCTGTGCCTTGAGTTCAGGATTATAACGATATAAATGCCAGTAACCTGCCTGAACAGCTTTCTTTTCTTCAGCCTGTGCAGTAGCCATACCAGTTTTGATACCATGGTTAATACATGGTGCATAAGCAATGATAATAGAAGGTCCATCATAAGCTTCTGCTTCACGGATTGCCTTTAAGCACTGATTCATATCTGCACCCATAGCAATATGTGCAACATAAACATAGCCATAGCTCATAGCAATGCCTGCAAGGTCTTTTTTCTTAACAACTTTACCAGCAGCAGCGAACTGTGCAATTGCACCTGTTGGAGTTGCTTTAGAAGCTTGTCCGCCAGTGTTAGAATATACTTCTGTATCAAATACCATGATATTTACATTTCTGCCAGAAGCGATAACATGGTCTAAACCGCCGAAGCCAATATCATATGCCCAGCCGTCACCGCCGAAAATCCATTGTGATTTTTTGCGTAAGAAATCTTTTTCAGCAAGAATTGCCTTAGCTTTTTCACAGTCACATTTTTCTAATACAGCAATTAATTCTTCTGTAGCAGGTGTATTTGCTGCACCATCGTTGACTGTTTCAAGATATTTTGCAACAGCAGATTTTACTTCTTCTTTCGTTGCTGTTTCAGCAAGAGCTTCTACTTTAGCGATAACACGTTTTCTTAACGTATCCTGACCTAAGAACATACCATAACCAAATTCTGCATTATCTTCAAACAGAGAATTGCTCCATGCAGGACCATAGCCTTTTTTGTTTACTGTATAAGGTGTAGAAGGTGCGGAGTTGCCCCAGATAGAAGAACAGCCTGTTGCATTTGCAATATACATTCTGTCGCCGAATAACTGTGTAATTAATTTTGCATATGGTGTTTCCCCACAACCTGCACATGCACCAGAGAATTCAAGCAATGGCTGTTTGAACTGAGAGCCTTTTACAGTTGCTTCTGTAAATTTAGCAGTTACTTCTGGTTTAATATCTTTGGTTGTGCCGTAATCAAATGCTTCTTGCTGGTCGAGCTGTGTTTCAAGAGGCTTCATCACAAGTGTATCAGCTTTCTTGTTTGCAGGACAAATATTTGCACAAACACCGCAACCTGTACAGTCAAGAACAGAAACTGTCATGCCAAATTTCAAATCGCCGATAGCAGGTTTTAATCCAGCAAGTTTCATAGATGCAGGTGCATTTTCAGCTTCTTCTGCGTTAAGAGTCACAGGACGCAATACTGCATGCGGACATACATAAGCACACTGGTTACACTGAATACAAGTATCAGGATTCCATACAGGAACAGTAACAGCAATGCCACGTTTTTCAAATGCAGAAGAACCAGATGGAGATGTACCGTCAGCAAGTTTTACAAAAGTAGAAACTGGCAATGCATCGCCCTGTTGTGCATTACAAGGAATCTGAACGTTGTTTACGAAATCTTCTAAGTCTTTGTTATCGCAAGTTACTTTTGGCATGCCCATAGGTGTATCTTCTGCATTAGCCCATGCTTCAGGAACAGTTACTTCTACAATGCCCTGATAACCAGCATCAATAGCATTCCAGTTTTTCTCTACAACGTCTTGTCCTTTCTTCGCATAGGACATTTCAGCAGCAGATTTCATGTATTCTAATGCTTGTTCAAATGGAATAATATCAGCAAGCTTAAAGAATGCAGATTGCAGAATTGTATTAATTCTTGTTCCCATGCCAGTTTCCTGACCCAGTTTTACGCCGTTTACAGTATAGAATTTAATATGATTCTGTGCGATATATCTTTTTACTTGTCCAGGAAGATTTTTCTCAAGACCTTCTGCGTCCCAGATAGTATTTAACAAGAATGTACCATTTGGCTTAATATCAGATACCATGTCATATTTGTCAATATAGCTTTGGTTATGACATGCAACGAAATCAGCTTTATTAATTAAATAAGTAGATTTAATTGGTGTTTGACCGAAACGCAAGTGTGAAACAGTAACACCGCCAGATTTTTTGGAGTCATAAGAGAAATATGCCTGTGCATACATGTCTGTATGGTCACCAATGATTTTAATAGAGTTTTTATTTGCACCTACAGTACCGTCAGAACCTAAGCCCCAGAATTTGCAGGAAATTGTACCAGCAGGAGCTGTATCAGGACTGAAGCTAGCATCAAGAGAAAGATTTGTTACATCATCTACAATGCCGAGTGTAAAGCGTTTTTTCTCTGTGTTCTTGAATACAGCAATAATCTGATTTGGTGTTGTATCTTTAGAACCAAGACCATAACGACCTGTGAAAATCTTAACAGCATCAAATTTTGTATCTTTCAAAGCTGCTACAACGTCCAAATACAGAGGCTCACCCAAAGAACCAGGTTCTTTTGTTCTGTCTAATACAGAAATCTGTTTTACTGTATCTGGCAATACTTCGATAAGTTTTTCAGCAACAAATGGTCTGTACAGACGTACACGAACCATACCATATTTACCGCCGTTTGCATTCAGGTAATCTACAGTTTCTTCTACAGTGTCCATGACAGAACCCATTGCAATAATTACATGTTCTGCATCTTCTGCACCGTAATAATTAAATAATTTATAATCTGTGCCAATTTTTGCATTAACTTTGTCCATGTATTTTTCTACAACTGCTGGCAATGCATCATAATATTTATTACATGCTTCACGAGCCTGGAAGAAAATATCAGGATTCTGTGCAGAACCTCTTAAAACAGGGTGATTTGGATTTAAAGCCTGGTCACGGAATGCTTGTGCAGCTTCTTTGTTTAGCATTTCATCTAAATCTGCATCGTCCCATACTTCAATTTTCTGAATTTCATGAGATGTTCTGAAACCATCAAAGAAATGTAAGAACGGCACTCTGCCTTCGATAGTAGCCAGATGTGCAACTGCACCCAAATCCATAACTTCCTGAGGATTAGAAGAACAAAGCATTGCATAACCTGTCTGACGGCATGCATATACGTCTGAATGGTCGCCGAAAATGTTCAATGCATGAGAAGATACACATCTTGCAGATACATGAATAACATTCGGGAGTAATTCACCAGCGATTTTATACATGTTTGGAATCATCAGCAATAAGCCCTGAGATGCTGTATAAGTTGTTGTCAAAGCACCTGCGGACAGTGAACCATGTACAGTACCTGCTGCACCTGCTTCTGATTGCATTTCCACAATCGTAACAGGGTCACCAAATAAATTTTTCTTGTCTTTTGCAGCCCATTGGTCTGTGACTTCTGCCATAACAGATGATGGGGTAATTGGATAAATCGCTGATACATCTGTAAATGGATAAGATGCCCATGCGGCAGCATTATTGCCGTCCATGGTTTTCATTTTTCTAGCCATTGGAATTTTCCTCCTATAGTAAATAATATAAAATTAAAAAAATAGTTTCCTGTTTGCTGTTTTTTGGAAATGTTAGAAATCCAGTAAGACAGTCAAACAAGTTGCAACATATTTATTTTAACATAAAAATAGCATTCTGTAAACATTTTTTTTGTACAAAATATCAGGTTTTTTTTGCACATATTGCACAATTTTTCATTTTTGACAAGAAATTATCAACTTTTAGACACGGCATTTTTGCTATAATTATCAGAATAGATTTAGCCAACCTGTACAAAATTTTCATTTTTTCGTAACTTTTTTGCAAATTTCTATTGACGAATGCATTTTTTTGTGTTATCATAATACCAGTGTTAAATACGAACCCCGTATGATTAACACTCGTTTTGTTGTCTCCTTTCTTTTGTTCTACACAAAGTTTGATTTGATTTGATTTTATTTCCCGACAGGGCTGTAGTTCAGCCCTGTTATTTTTATAAATAATTAAAAAACCCTTACTGATACAAGCAAGGGCTTTTTTTATATTATTTTTTATTTTTTTGTTGCACCAAGGAATGCCGCACCAATTAAGCCTGCATCATTGCCTAATTCTGCAATGACAATTTTTGTATTTTTTGCAGAATTTCTAGTATAAACTTCTTTTTCAACCAATGCTTTCATAGGCAATAACAACGGGTCTCCTTCATTGCAGACACCACCGCCAATACATAATACATCAGGTTGGAAAATATTAATTGTGTTAGTAATACCTGCGGCAAGATATTTAATATAATCATCTACAACTTGTTTTGCTGGAATATCATTCATACGCATTGCATCAAAAGCGGTTCTTGCAGAAACTTTGCCATTGCGTTCAGCTGTGATAGCATGCATTTTGCTTTCAGGGGCAATTTCCATTTTTTCTTTTGTCATGCGAATTAAGCCAGTTGCAGAAGAATATGCTTCAAAACAGCCTTTACGCCCACAGGAACACAATGCACCATCTACTTGAATGACAGTATGACCAATTTCAGCTCCGCCAAAATTAGAACCTGCATAAATTTTGCCATCAATAATAATGCCACCGCCGACACCTGTGCCAAGTGTAATGCAAACAGCATGATTTGCACCTTTTGCTGCACCTGCAACATATTCACCATAAGCCGCTGCATTTGCATCATTTTCAATATAAATGGGCTTTTCAATATGTTTTTTAATATATTCTGCCATTGGTGTATTTTCAAATCCTAAATTATTAGAATATTCAATCACACCTGTTTCACTGTTGGCAATTCCTGGTGTACCAACACCGACCCATTCAATCTGGTCAATTGTCAGACCTGCATCTGCAACAGCTTGTAAAGCCATTTTTGCCATGTCATCTGCAATTGCTTCTGCTGGACGAGGTCTGTTTGTTTTGGTACTTGCTTTTGTGAGAATTTCATAATTCTCATTCACGACTGCGGCAACAATATTTGTACCACCTAAGTCAATCCCAATGTAATACTTCATAAAAAATTTTTCTCCTTTTTAATATATATCACGCAAGTTCTTCCTGCGTATCGGACAGATTAATTTTAGAATCTCTTGTTGGCAAAGAAAATTCTTTTAAGAAATTTTCATAGCTATCATGATAGACATTTAAATCAATATAGACTTCAGTCTGGTCAGACTGAATGCCATCATAGCCGTCTAATTTTCCTTGGTCAGAATACTGCCAGAAATTCCATCTTGTCAGCGGTTCCATATAAGTATCACGCATCCAAATTGGATAATCTTCATAGCCACCGCCTAAAATATAATAATAATATGTCTTAGTTGTAATATAAATAATTGGCTTTACTTGATAAAATTCTTCTAATGTTTCCAGTAAGTCATCTAAAATTTGTCTGGTTTCTTTTTTAGATAACGGCTCATTGGCATAATCACCATAAAATTCAAAATCCACAACTGGAGGTAAATTGCCGTCAAGTTCTCCTACAGTGTCAATAAAATTCTGTGCTTGTGTTTCTCCAGAACTTTCAAAACTAAAAAAATGATATGCTCCAGCATAAATATTAGTTTCCTGTACTTCTTCCCAGTTTTTAGTAAAACAAATATCTTGAAAAGAACTTCCTTCTGTTGCTTTAATAAAAGCAAATTTTACATCTTGAGATTCCAGTCTTGACCAGTCAATATTGCCCTGATATCTTGAGACATCGACACCCATAACAGGATATTTTTCAGGGTCTGGAATATTTGCAATAATTTCACGATTATAAATTTTTTTCAGCCGAATTGCAAAAATACTTACACAAATTACAATTACAGCTATCAGCATAACGCTGATAATCCTGCCGTAGGCAATTTTTCTGCCTTTCAGAAAATGACTCACTGTATATTATCACCAAATTTACTATTACTTTTTTAATCTAAAAAATAAAATTAATTTTGAAACACTTGTTTTGCAATATCAACTGTTTCTTTTGCATCTTTTGCATAAAAATCAGCACCAATTTTTTCAGCATAATCTGCTGTGAGGACAGCTCCTCCTACAACAGTTTTACACCAAGGACAATGTTGCTTTAATAATTTAATTGTCGCTTCCATAGAAGGCAACGTTGTTGTCATCAAAGCCGATAAGCCAACTAGTAATGCATGTGTTTTATTAGTCGCTTCAACAACAGATTCATAGGGAACATCTTTGCCTAAATCTATGACTTCATAGCCATAATTTTCAAGCAAGATTTTTACAATATTTTTGCCGATATCATGAATATCACCCTTGACGGTTGCTAATACAATTGTTCCTCTGTTCACAGATTCCGTGCTATGTTCACAAAGATAAGCTTTAATTACTTCAAAAGCAGATTGTGCAGATGATGCCGAAGCAATTAACTGTGGCAGAAAAATTTTATCTGTTTCAAAATCTGCTCCCACACGGTCAAGTGCAGGGATTAGAATATTATTCACAATTTCCATAGGTTCAGTAGATGCTAATAATTTTTTTGTTATTATACCAGCTTCTGATTTCAAACCTGCTAAAATTGCAGATTCTAAATTTAGATTACTAGAATCCTGTGGAATTTTTGGCTTAGATTCCTGTGCAGTATCATTGCCATAATGTGCAATAAAATCAACTGCATTTTTATCAATATTGGCAAGTAATTTATAAGTTCTGACACAAGACATGATATTCGCAATATTAGGATTAATAATTGGCAAATCCAAGCCTGCATATAAAGCCATTGTTAAGAAATTTCTTGTCACAAGCTCACGGTTTGGCAGTCCAAAAGAAATATTAGATACTCCCAGAACTGTATGCAAGCCCAATTCTGTTTTTACTCTGTGAACGGCTTCTAACGTCTGCATAACGCCTTCTTGTTCGGCTGAAGCTGTAAGTGTGAGACAATCAATGAAAACATCTTCTTTTCTAATTCCTAATGCAAGTGCATGATGTAAAATTTTTTCTGCAATTTCAAATCTGCCTTGTGCAGTTTTGGGAATGCCGTTTTTGTCCAGTGTTAAGCCTACTACAGACGCACCGTATTTTTTTACCAAAGGCAAAACTGTATTTAAAGATTCTTCTTCACCGTTGACAGAATTGACAATTGGCTTGCCATTATAGCAACGTAATCCAGCTTCTAAGGCTTTTCTATCCGTTGTATCTAACTGCAACGGCGTATCTGTAATGCCCTGAATTGCTTTCACAGCCGATTCCATCATTTCAGATTCATTAATTTCAGGTAAGCCGACATTGACATCTAAAATATCAGCTCCAGCATCAATTTGCTGAATTGCCTGATTTAAAATATAATCAATATCATGTTCTATTAAAGCCTGTTTAAAGCGTTTTTTTCCAGTTGGATTAATACGTTCGCCAATGACTCTGGGCTGATTGATAATAACAGTCTTATTTGCTGAACAAACCGCAGACGGAATAGAAATATTTCTCTGCACAGGTGTTTTATGTTTTAGCATATTCACAATTGCTTTAATATGTTCAGGTGTTGTGCCACAGCAACCGCCTAAAATCACAGCTCCCATATCAATAAATTTTTCACAGCAAGAACCGAATTTTTCAGCATCAAAATCATAGGCATTTGTAACAGGGTCAGGCAAGCCAGCATTTGGTTTGACAATCACAGGCAAAGTTGTCCACTGACAAAGTTCTTCTACAATAGGCATTAATTCTTCTGGACCAAGAGAGCAATTAATTCCGATAGCGTCCACGCCTAAGCCCTCTAATGTCAGAGCCATTGCTGGAATTTCACAGCCTGTAAAAGTTCTTTTATTTTCTTCAAACGTCATTGTCACAAGAATTGGCTTATTATTTCCATATTCACGACCTGCAAGCACACCTGCACGGACTTCTAATAAATCCGTCATTGTTTCAAATACAATAAAATCTGCTTCTTCACCCGCTTGAATTTGTTCTTTGAAAATATCATAGGCTTCTTCAAATTTTAAAGTTCCTGTTGGTTCTAATAACTGCCCGATTGGTCCAATGTCTAAAGCAATATATTTTGCACCAGAATTTTTTGCATTGGCAATTGCTGTTTTAATAATATTCTGCACAGATTTATGCGTTTTCGCCATTTTTAAGCGATTCGCCCCGAATGTATTAGTATATACAACATCAGCTCCAGCATTGACATACGCTTTATGAATGCTGGTAATAAAATCTGGATTTGTAAAATTCAGCATTTCTGGAATGCCACCAAGTTTCAGCCCACCAGCTTGTAACATTGTACCCATACCGCCATCAAGGACTAAAAATTTTTCTTGTTCCAAAATTTTTTTAAAATTTAAATTCAATTGCAGTGTACTCCTTTCGCACGATAGGGGCAATTTTGCCGTAATTTACAAATTGCACAGCCTTTTTTTGATGTTTCAACTGGCGTATCTGATAAGCCAATGATTGCTGTAACAGATTTTCTTGGAATCATTAAGCCACTATCTGTCACACAAACGCCAACACGTTTTTGTGCATGAATTAATTTCAAAAAATCATCTTGTATAGACAAAGGCATATCACCATAACCTGCACTAAATCGCCATGTAGCATATTTATGTTGAAAATTATGATTTAATATTTCTGATTCTACACTATCACAGAATTGCTCTGTGAATGCACTTGCCATAGCATCTATCATCATGCCAGCTAAAATATCATTTGTTTGGACAAGTCTAATGCAAGTGTCAGTACTTTGCGACAATGTTGCACAGAATAAAATCACTTGTTCACAATGTTCTAAATGCTTTTGAATATCTTGTCCTAATAACAAAAATTCTATCTCTTGTTTTTGAAATAATTTCCAACAGTATCTGGGCTTCACAGCAGATAATAATTTTTGCTCACAAGTGTCAGCGAGTTGATTCAATTTTTCATCTGGTTCGCCATGGAATCCCATATATCTAAAAGCCTGTGTTCTATCAACAGCATTTAAATTTATCATGAATTTCTGCCCAAAATACCAGATACAGCTTCTGTGATACGCTTTGCAACATAGGGATTATTCATTGTATATAAATGAATGCCATCAACACCATTTGCAACTAAGTCAACAATCTGGTCAACTGCATAGGCAATACCTGCATCACGCATAGCCTCTGCACTATGTCCGAATCTTTGCATCATGACAGTAAATTTTCTGGGTAAACTTGCACCGCAAAGGCTTACCATGCGTTGAATCTGAGATACATTCACAACAGGCATAATACCTGCTTCTATTGGCACATCAATGCCAATAATTTCGCATTTCTCCCGAAACTGATAAAAATTTTCATTATCAAAAAATAATTGCGAAATTAAATGCTTTGCACCTGTATCGACTTTATGTTTTAAATTTTTCAAATCAGCCGTTGCAGAAATTGCCTCTGGGTGTGTTTCTGGATAACATGCACCATAAATTTCAAAATCGCCTTGTGTTTTAATAAATTGGATTAAATCACTTGCATATTTAAAATCTGTTTTTTCAGGTCTGTCAGGGCTTTTATCTCCACGCAATGCCAAAATATCTGTAATGCCGTTTGCTTTAAAATCAGCTAAAATATCTGTAATTTCTTGTTTGGTGTAAGAAATACAAGGCAAATGTGCAACAGATTTAATTTTATACTGATTCTGTAATCTTGCAGATAATTCACAAGTAATTTTTCCGCCAGAAGTGCCACCGCCTGCACCATATGTAACACTGATAAAATCAGGTTTTAAAGCAGATAATTCTTCAAAGCATGCAGAAACTTTTTCAACTGGTGTTGTTGATTTCGGCGGAAAAACTTCAAAAGAATAAATTATTTTTTTCATAAAACTATCACCTTATTATTATTTTAATTATTATTTAATAAATTTTCCAGTCAATTGGAGTAAAGCCTTTTTCCTGTAAAAATTGATTTGTTTGTGAAAAATGCCTGCACCCAAAAAAGCCACTGCTTGCAGAAAGTGGTGACGGGTGTGCCGCTTCTAAAATCAAATGATTTGGATTTGTAATTAATACTTTTTTCTTTCTGGCAGGCGTTCCCCATAGTAAAAATACAATCGGGTCTTCTCTGATATTTAATAATTTAATAATCGCATCTGTGAATATTTCCCAGCCATGTCCTCTGTGGCTGTTCGCTTGACCAGCCCGAACTGTTAAAACAGTATTTAATAATAATACTCCTTGTTTCGCCCAGTCTGTTAATTCTCCATGCATAGATAAATTATCAATATTTAAATCGCCTTTTATTTCTTTATAAATATTTTTCAAAGACGGTGGCACTCTGACACCTTTCTTGACAGAAAAGCTTAATCCATGTGCTTGCCCTTCGCCGTGATAAGGGTCTTGTCCTAAGATAACAACTTTTACCTGACTATAAGTTGTTAATTTTAATGCATTGAAAATATCATACATATCAGGATAAATCACTTGTGCTGCGTATTCCTGTTTTAAAAATTCACGCAATTTTAAATAATATTCTTTTTGCATTTCGTCTGCAAGCAAAATATCCCATTCGTTATTAAAACTAATCATTAGAATGTAATCCTCCAATCATGAATATATTTCTATTTTAGCATAGATTTTACAAGAATGCAAGTAGTTTTTTCTTAAGTTTTAGGATTTTTTAATAGAATTATAAATAATGCAAAATTTACGGAAAATATAAT
>CAMWUF010000013.1 GCA_947177375.1 uncultured Ruminococcus sp. | reverse complement strand
AAATATATATTATAATAAATTCTCACAGAAAGGAAGAAAATTCATTATGCCAAGTTTTAAAAACAGTCGTATGTCTGAAGATATTCACAGAGAATTACCAGATATTTTCAGACAAGTAAAAGACCCCAGAGTTAGCAATATGCTATCTGTTGTACGTGTGGAACTTGCTGGAGACGGTTCACATTGTAAAGTATATATTTCTAGTCTGTTAGGCATGGAAGATACCAAACAATCTGTGAAAGGCTTACAAAGTGCGTCTGGATTTATTCGCCGTGAGTTATTTGCAAGATTAAAAATGCGAAAAAGTCCTGAATTACATTTTATTGCAGATGATTCCATTGCAAGAGGTGCAGAAATTACAAATAAACTTGAAAAAATTATCTCTGCGGAGGGAGAAACGCATGAATAAAATTAATATTCCTGAAACAGCAGAATTTCTTGAAAATTGCGAAGATGTGCATATTTTAATTCACAGAAGCCCTGATGGTGACTGTATCGGAGCAGGATATTCTCTGCAAGCAGTTTTGAAATCACTGGGCAAACGTGCCAAAGTATTATGTGCTGATGAAATTCCTGAACGATTTGATTTTCTGAAACCAGAAAAATCAGAAATTTCAGAAGAAGATTTTATAGCTAAAACTATTATTTCTGTAGATGTCGCTGATACAAAATTATTAGGCAATCTGCAAGAAATTTATTCAGATAAGATTCAGCTTTGCATTGACCATCATGTATCTAATAAATGTTATGCTGAAAAATTATTACTGGAAGAAAATGCCTCTGCAACTTGTGAAATATTATATAAATTATATCGCTATATGAATATTAAATTCACAGAACAAATTGCAAAATGCTTATTTACAGGCATGTCTACAGATACAGGCTGTTTTAAATTTGAAAATACAACACCAGAAACGCATATTTTTACAGCAGAATTAATGCGTGAATTTCCTGATATTCGATATGGCTTAATTAACCGCCAAATGTTTGATGTGAAAAGTCCGTCCAGAATAAAAGCAGAAATACTTATGCTTAACCAAATGGAATATTATTTTAATAATCAATGCACGATTGTTTGGGCAACGTTGGAATTATGTCAGAAATATCAAGTTGATGAAAAAGACATGGAAGGCTTAACAAGTTTGTCTTTGCAGCCAGAGGGCGTAGAAGTCGGCATTACATTTCGGGAACGTGAACCGAATGTTTTTAAAGTTTCTATGCGTTCTGCCAAAGATGTAAATGTTTCTGAAATTTGTCAGATTTTTGGCGGTGGTGGTCATGTAAAAGCTGCTGGTTGCTTATTAAAAGGCTCTCCAGACGAAGTCAGAAAAAAAGTCTTGCAAGCGGTGGAAAAAGTATTATGAACAGTAATTTAAATGGCATTCTCTGTGTGGATAAACCTGCTGGATTTACGTCTTTTGATGTCATTGCGAAATTACGTGGCATTCTAAAAATGAAACGTCTAGGACATGCGGGAACGCTTGACCCTATCGCAACTGGTGTATTGCCTGTATTTGTGGGCTATGCAACAAAAGCTTGCGGAATTTTGCCAGATGAAGATAAAATTTATATTGCAGAATTTCAACTTGGTAAAATTTCTGATACACAGGACAGCACTGGAAAAATTTTAGAAACACATGATTTTACTGGTATTTCTAAACAAGATATTTTAAATTCTATTCCCACTGGTGAAATTATGCAAATTCCCCCTATGTATTCCGCTGTTTCTGTGAACGGCAAAAGGCTTTATGAATTGGCTCGTGAGGGAAAAGAAATTGAACGTCAGGCAAGACCTGTATTTATTAAATTAGTCTACTGCACAGGTATCAATCCAGAAACAGGAAAAGGAACATTAGAAATTCATTGTGGAAAAGGGACTTATGTCAGGACACTGATTCATGATATGGGAAAAACTCTAGGCTGTGGAGCTATTATGACGAATTTAAGGCGTTCTTATGCCAGTGGGTTTGATTTAGATGTTTGTTATTCACTGGAAGAAATTCAAGAATTTGCAAATCAAAATAATATTTCTAATATTATGATTCCCATTGAAAAAGCATTCAGCTCCTTGCCTGTTGTTCGTTTAAATGCCCAACAAACAAAACTTTATCGCAATGGTGTAAAATTAAGCTTATCACAATTTGATAATATAAATATAAAATTTAAATCACAGTATGCTGTTTACGGCATAGATGGCTTTCTTGGAACAGCTCTGCCTGATTTGGAACAAAATTGCTTGCGTATTGAACGCAATTTATGTGAACCGAAATGAGGTGCATTATGCAAAAAACTTCTATTGCATTAGGATTATTTGATGGTGTGCATCTTGGGCATAGAGCTGTTTTGCAGGAAGCAAAAAAATCTGATTTTATTCCAGTTGTGTTTACATTTCCAGCAGAAACAGCTATCAGAAAAAATTCAGGTGGTTATATTTATTCCAGTCATACCAGAAATTTTATTTTAAAACATGATTTTGATTTTCAAGTGGCTTGCATGGATTTTGAACAGCTCCGCAATTTATCTGGTGAAGCATTCGCTGAAAAGATTTTATGTCAGGAATTACATGCAAGTCATGTGACTTGTGGCTATGATTTCAAATTTGGCTATCATGCGTCTTGTAATACAGAAGATTTAATAAATTTCGGAAAAAAATTTCATTTTACAGTAAAGCTTGTTAATCATGTCAAGCAAGATAAGCAAATGATTTCTTCTACAGAAATTAGAAAATTATTACTTGCAGGCGAAATTGAAAAAGCAAATGCATTTCTAGGTATGCCTTATGTAATTTTAGAAAAAGTTTCTCATGGCGTACAACTGGGCAGAACAATTCATTTTCCTACGATTAATCAAGTATTTCATGAAAATCAGCTTGTACCTAAATTTGGTGTGTATGCCTCTCAGACAAGAACACCTGACGGGAAATATTATCATTCTATTACAAATATTGGTATCAAACCAACAGTCAATTATAACGGCTTGCCTTTAGCTGAAACTTATATCAAAAATTTTTCTGGTGATTTATATAATAAAACTCTGCAAGTAAGATTATTAAAATTTATTCGTCCTGAAATGAAATTTGATTCTGTGCAGGCATTAACAAAGCAAATGCAAAAAGATTTAAAATTTTGTTGTTAATGTTTTGATTTTCTGCTTTTTGTCACATGCCTGACACATAATTATAGTAAGCTATAATTATCTATCATGAATCATGAAAGGAAGTGATGTTATTCATGATTGAAGTCAAAAATTTGACGAAACATTATGGCGATAAAAAAGCTGTTAATGATATTAGCTTTACAGTCAATGACGGTGAAATTTTGGGCTTTTTAGGCCCTAACGGTGCAGGAAAATCTACCACTATGAATATGCTGACAGGGTATATTTCTTCTACATCTGGACAGGCATTAATTAATGGCGTAGATATTCTGGAAGAACCTATTAAAGCAAAATCTTTTATTGGCTATCTGCCAGAAATTCCGCCATTGTATGTTGACATGACAGTACATGCATATTTAAATTTTATGTTTGATTTGAAAAAATGTAAATTGCCTAGGCGTTCGCATTTGAAAGATGTCATGACATTATGTAAAATTATTGATGTAGAAAACAGATTAATTAAAAATTTATCAAAGGGCTATAAACAGCGTGTCGGCTTAGCACAGGCTTTAATTAATAATCCGCCTGTGTTAATTCTGGACGAGCCAACAGTTGGACTTGACCCAAAGCAAATTATTGAAATCAGAACATTAATTAAACGTCTTGGCAAAAATCATACTGTCATTTTATCTTCCCATATTTTATCTGAAATTCAAGCTGTTTGTGATAGAGTGATTATTATTAATCATGGTATGATTTCAGCCGATGATACAGCAACGAATTTATCTAATAAAGTCAGCACTGACCATAGAATTATTGCCAGAATTGATGGACCAAAAGCAGAAGTATTACAGGCAATCCGTGCAATCAATGGCATTAAATATGTCCGTGCAGACATGGAACGTGAAAAAAATATTTATGATTTTGAAATTGAAGCAGAACCAGGAATTGATATTCGCCGTGATATTAATAAAATTACAAGAGAACATAACTGGGATATTTTATTATTAAAAACTATGGAAATGACACTGGAAGATATTTTCTTAAAAATTACGATGGGTGAAACAGTGCAAATGAAAGGAGAGGAAAAATAATGGGTGCTATTTACAGGCGAGAAATTGGTGCTTTTTTTTCATCTAGCATTGCTTATATTTTTCTAGCAGTGTTTCATATTTTTGCTGAATTTTTCTTTACACTGGATAATATTGCTGTTGGTTCTACAAATTTATCAGGTGTATTTTCAACATTGTTTTTTATTAGTATTTTTCTAATTCCCATTTTGACAATGCGTTTGTTCAGTGAAGAAAAAAAACAACGAACAGAACAGGGCTTATTAACAGCTCCAGTTTCTCTGAATGGCATTGTATTAGGCAAATATTTTGCAGCATTGACTATTTTTATCATTGCAGTTAGTATTATATTTATTTACGGTTTTATTTTAAGTTTATATGGCACAGTCGCTTGGCTGACGTTATTTGCAAATTATTTAGCGATTATTTTAGTTGGTTCAGCATTTATTGCAATTGGTTTATTTATTTCGTCTTTAACAGAAAATCAACTTGTGGCAGCAATTGGTGGTATTGTATCTTTGGCTATGTTATTTTTAATTGATTTGGCAGCCTCTTATGTAAAAATAGATTGGCTACAGAGTTTATTATATGACTTGTCTTTTTATACAAGATATTATGAATTTACATGTGGTATTTTTAATCTTTCCAGTGTATTATTTTATTTAAGTACAGCAGGATTATTTAATTTTTTCACTGTGAGAGTGTTTGAAAAACGCCGTTGGAGCTAAGAAAGGAGCAGGATTATGGCTGATTTAGAAAATCAAAATCAATCAGAAACTCCTGTTTCTGATAATAAAAATATTAAAAAATCCAAAAAGCCTATTAATTTAGCAAGACGTAAAAAATTAAAATACGGTAGTATTTCAACAGCAATGACTTGCGTCGTAGTAGCTGTTGTAGTGATATTAAATATTCTGGTGAGTGTACTTGTTAAGAAATATCCTTTGAAATTAGACTTGACAGAAGAAGGAAAATTTGAAATTTCTCAAGAAAGCATAGATTATTTAGAAAGTTTAGAAAAAGATGTGAATTTTACAGTACTAATGTCAGAAAGCAATTTCCAAAGCAGTAATTCTGCCATGAAAATGGTTTCTGAAATTTTAGAAAAATATACACAGTATTCTGATAAAGTGCATTTGAGCTATGTTGACCCGACAAGTAATCCTGATGTTGTAAATACTTATCAGGCAAGTTATGCAGGTTCTCTCACAGAGGGTGATATTGTTGTTTCTGATACGTCTGATAATACAAAACTCCGTGTTGTAAATATTGGTGATTTATTTACTTATGACCAACAGAAATATTATTATTATTACTATTATGGCTCTGGTTCACTGGAAGATTGTATTACAGGTTTTCAGGGTGAACAAAATTTAACTTCTGCCTTGATGTATGTGACTGATGCAAATCCAATTTCTGTTGGAATTTTAACAACAGCAAATGGCGAAGCTTTATTTAACACAAGTTATCACACAAATTCACTTTCTGTAATGGCACAGAGTTTATTTAAAAATGGCTATGATGTGCAATATTTAGATTTATATACAGGGGATATTAATCCTGAAATTTATGACATGTTAATTCTTCCTGCTCCCGTGAATGATTTAACTACAAATGCAATTGATAATTTATCTGCATTTTTATATCATGACGGTGAATATGATAAAAATTTGATTTATATTGCTGATTATACACAAGGCAATACGCCTAATATTGATGAATTTTTAGAAACATGGGGCATTCAAGTAACAAAAAATATTGCTATGGAAAGTGATTCTAATACAGCACAGCAAGTGACTTTATCTAATAGCAGAGGTGCAATTCCTGTACCTGTAGTCACAATTGCAGATGAAACATCTGGTGCAAATCTTGCTAATGCGTCATTGCCAATTGTTGCCCCATTGTGCCGTACCATTAATTTGCTTTGGGATTCTAAAAGCAGTGGTATTACTTCGGCTTTGCTGAAAACTTCTGATTCTGTTTATTTAAATGCTATGGGCGAGCAATCACAAAATACAGATACAACTCCTGTTGGTACACAGAATATTATGGCTGTTTCTAAACGTAGTACAATCATTGATAATACTTCACATGCAAGCAATCTATTAGTGATAGGTTCTGTATCTTTGTTTGATGCAAATTTAATGCAGGATAATTCTTATAATAATGCACAGTATTTGATTTCTGCAATTAATATGATTTCTGGCAAAGATAATAATTTAGTCATTGCTTCTAAAGATTTAACAAGTGAAACAATTACGATTACAACAGCTGGCATGCGTGCAATTTATATTGTGATTTTCATGATTCCAAGTGCAGTCATTGCAATTGGCGTTTGGGTATTCTTAAGGAGACGAAATAAATGAGTGATAACCAGCAAGAGCAGAAATATTTGATTGAAAATGAAACAACAGATATTGGCAAAGATACTTTCTTTGCTGATACACCTGCTGTTTCAGAGCAGACAGCTCCTAAACATGGCATGTCAAAGAATTTAAAAAGCTTGTTGATTGCAATTGCAGTATTACTATTATTAGGCGGAGCTTTGCTAATTATTATGTTAAGTAATAAGCAAGAAGAAGATTCTCAGCCTATTGATACAGAATCTATTCAAAATGCATTATTAGATGATGAAGATAGTGTCATTATGCTGAATCCTGAAATTTCTGATGATGTAACAAAAATTGAGATTTCTAATACTGATAATTTTCAAGTTTATTTGCAAGAAAAAGCCACAGAAGATACAAAAGCGATTTATGCGATTCAGGGCTTAGATGATATTGCATTAGATACAGGGCTGATTTCTACACTGGTGAATAATGCAAGTGAATTTTCTGCAAATAGCTTAGTGGAAGAAAATGTATCTGATTCGGCAAAATATGGTTTAGATAATCCCAATGCAGAAGTAATCATGCATTATACTGACGGCACAGAGTTTGCATTTTCTGTTGGAAGTGTTTTTCCTATGGACGATTCACAGACATATTGCGAAGTAAATGGCAATGTTTATCTTGTGAAAAGTTCTCTGATGGCAAATTATCAGAAAAATAGCCTTGCTTTTGTTTCTAATACGATACTTGAAAAACCAGAAGAAGAACCAATTGTAACATCTCTGCATATAAAACGACAAGATTTAGATTATGACATGCAGATAGAATATGATGATGAAAATGCAGAAGATACTTCTGTTGGCGGTAATTTTTCAACGCATATTATGCTGGAGCCTGTGAGAGTTTATTTAAATATTGACAAAACGCCTGATATTACAAATGGCATGTTTGGCTTAACTGCTGTGGAAATTGCAAAAATTCACCCATCGGAAACAGATTTGAAACATGCAGGCATTGATAATCCGTTTTGTTCCGTTACAATGAACTGTGATGACGGCAATGATTATATTTTACATTTCGGGAAAAAATATACAACTGAAAATGGCACAGAAGCTTATTATGCGTATCTTGAAGGAACAAATATAATTTACGGCGTTGCAGAAACAAGAGCCGTCTGGACAACTGTTTTGCCAAATGATATTCACTCTGCTAATATTTTTAATACAAACGTCTGGCATATTGCCACACTAGATATTACAACAAGCAATCATCAGGAATTGCATTTTGTCGGTTCGGGAGAAGATGCAGATAGTTATATTGTCACAAAAAATAATGAATCCTGTGATACAGAACGTTTTCGATTATTATACAGATTTTTATTAAATATTTACGGTGATGAGCTATTTTTTGAAACAGAATTGCCAAGTACAAACCCAGATGTAGAAGTGCATTTGACAACACAAGACGGCAAAGAAGATTATACAATATCTTTTTATAAATTAACAGATATGAATGCAATGATTGCTGTCAATGGCGTGCCGACTTATAAAATCAGGTCATCTTGTATTGATACTATCTGGCATAATCTTGAAATTTTTGATAATCTTGATGAAGAATTTAGCTTGACATGGCAATAATTTCATGTCAAGTCACTACAGAAAGGAGTTTGATTGTATGAATAATTTTATGATGTATAAAGGCTATCCTCTTGTTCGTAAAGACAATGAGTTATATTATGGCTATATGAGTGAACCTTATGTTGTTTTTCTAAGAATTGAAAAAACACAAAAAGAATATGGCATTATGACTGCTAAAAAAATAGAATTTTATCAAATGTCAACAGATTTAGACCATCCTAAAATTACACAACGTGCAGAACGTGATAATTTATATGAAGCACTTGATGTTGCATCTGAATGGCTAAGTCGTTCTAAATCTTAAAAAATCTAATCTAAGGAGTTTTTCACATGAAAAAATTAATGATTTGCATGGCGGGAATTTTATTATTATTAGCTGGCTGTAGCACTGAAAATGAAAATACGAATTCTGATGAAAATCAAACTACGCAGACTGCACCAGCAGAAGAAAATAATTCAGTTGCAGAAAATAATGCTGGAGCTGATAATTCTGTTTCAGATGAGAATGTAATTATTATTACACTTTATCCAGATATTGCACCAATTACTTGTGAAAATTTTGAAAACCTTGTTTCAGAGGGCTTTTATAATGGCTTAACGTTTCACAGGGTAGTTGATGATTTTATGGCACAGGGCGGAGACCCACAAGGCACAGGCATGGGTGGCAGTGAAAATACGATTAAAGGCGAATTTTCTTCTAATGGCGTTGATAATAATTTATCACATCAGCGTGGTGTGATTTCTATGGCAAGAAGTCAAATGAATGACAGTGCATCTAGTCAGTTTTTTATTTGCTATACAGATTGCAGTTTTCTTGATGGTAATTATGCTGCATTTGGTGAAGTCACACAGGGCATGGAAGTAGTCGATAAATTTTTAGAAGTGCCACGTTCTCTTGGCAGTGACAGTGCAATTTCTTCTCCAAATTCGCCAATTACAATGAAAGAAGTTACTATGATTGACCCTGACGAAAATAATAACCCCCGTGTACAGATTATTATGGACGATTTTATAACAGAATAATAAAAATCCCTCTTTGTAAATTAATTACAGAGAGGGATTATTTTATAATTTTTTATGAAAATCTGCCGTCTTCGTCTTTAATTTGACTCCACATATAGCGAAGTAACCAACCATCGAAATTTGTAATCTTAGTAGAAGAACCTGCCATCATGATAGAAGTGCCATCATCTGGGAATCCATTTGGAGGAGGTCCTGCATTCGTGCCGTTTTCGCCGTAAAAATCTGTAATGCCAAAGCCGTGACCGATTTCATGCTCCAGAACATGG
Organism: uncultured Ruminococcus sp.; assembly: GCA_947177375.1. Taxonomy (GTDB): domain Bacteria; phylum Bacillota; class Clostridia; order Oscillospirales; family Ruminococcaceae; genus UBA3855. The sequence continues at coordinate 1,209 of CAMWUF010000013.1, read as the reverse complement.
ACATTTGTACCGTCTAGCATGTTAATATAGGCATCATCTGATAATCTCTGACCCCAGTCACCGCCTGAACCGCCAATTGACGGGAAGCCTTGTGTTGCCCATAAATACATATCAAAGCGATTTTCTAAACCATTTGGATATTGATAATCAGCTTCTGCAAAATGTTCAAATCTGGATATTTCATCTGGCGCACTTGGCAATTTATCTGGAATTGTTTCAATACCATTGCTTGTGTCATATTGGCTGTCATAGTCACTAATTAAATTATCATAAACAATTTCATCATCATGTAAATCTAACAGGCAACTTTTATCTAAAACAGCCCAACCAACAATTTTTACATCAATATGGTCATATTTCCAGCCATCATAATGTTTCAGCCAATCATTCCAAACATTAATGCTATCACTTGCAAGTTTTTCAAATTGCTGACGCTGTTCATAAGTAATTGTTTTATAAGACTGCCATCTGACAACAAAATTAATAGTTCCGTTTCCTGCATAAATCTGGTCAAATATCGTATTTCTTCTGGTAGTAGAACCCTCATACACACAACGATTCTGCCAAATCCATTCTGCTGATTCTTTGTATTCTGCGGGCATATCTGCAAGTGTAATTTCTTGAATTGGCTCTGTAGTAGGTTCTGTAGTAGACTCTGTTGGGGGTTCTGTATTTGGTTCTGTTGGGATTGGGTCGGGGTCTGGATTTGTCACTTCTACTGTTGGAAAAATTGTATTTGGCTTTAAATTTACCATAAATGCTGGAAACCTTGTGATTTTATTAGCAATAAATTGTTGTAATAATTTAATATCTTCTGTGTTCAAAATTCCGTCACCGTTGACATCAGCTCTTGACGCTTTCATAATATCAGAAAAATCCTGATTTTTGACAATTTTCTTTGCAAAAATCAAATCATAAATATTAATTATGTTATCTTTATTGACATCGCCAACAGCTCCCAAGTTATTAATATCAATTAATTCCCATTCTGCACGGCTTATATCATCTGTCATGATAATATTGCCATTATCGTCTGGTGCAACATACCAACCACCAGCAGTAATTTTGCAAATATTAGAATTCAGACTTTTTTCCAAACCAAAATGCTGATAAACACTATTATCATCTTTTTCAGTGACAATCAGACTGCCATTAGAATCTGTTGTCAAATAAGAATCATAATTGATATCAGAACGTATTGTATAAATA
>CAMWUF010000012.1 GCA_947177375.1 uncultured Ruminococcus sp. | reverse complement strand
CGGGAATTGCAAATTAAATGCGCACAAGGTGCAAAACCAGGTGAGGGCGGACATTTGCCAGCAGGAAAAGTTTATCCATGGATTGCAAAAACAAGACATTCTACTCCAGGAGTTGGCTTAATTTCACCGCCTCCACATCATGATATTTATTCTATTGAGGATTTGGCACAGTTAATTTATGATTTGAAAATGGCAAATGTGAATGCAAGAATTTCTGTGAAACTTGTTTCAGAAGCAGGTGTTGGTACTGTTGCGGCAGGTGTTGCAAAAGCTGGTGCAGGTGTTGTATTAATTTCAGGTTATGACGGTGGTACAGGTGCAGCTCCAGAAACTTCCATTCATCATGCAGGGTTGCCTTGGGAATTAGGTGTTGCAGAAACACATCAGACTTTATTATTAAATAATTTACGTTCCCGTGTCGTTGTGGAAACAGATGGCAAACTCATGACAGGTCGAGATGTACTTGTTGCGGCATTATTAGGTGCAGAAGAATATGGTTTTGCAACTGCTCCATTAGTAACTATGGGCTGTATGATGATGAGAGTTTGTAATTTAGATACTTGTCCAGTCGGCATTGCAACACAAAATCCTGAATTAAGAAAACGCTTTACAGGTAAGCCAGAATATGTAATTAATTTCCTGACATTTGTAGCACAAGAATTGCGGGAATATATGGCAAAATTAGGCATTGCAACAGTAGATGAATTAATTGGAAGAACAGATTTGTTGCGTATTAAAAATACAGCAGATATTAATAATAAAGCACATTTAATGGATTTGACGGCATTATTGCATAAAAAAGAAAATTCGCATTTCAAGCCAGAAGATGCGTATCATTTCCATTTGGAAGAAACGCTTGATGAAAAAGTATTATTGAAAAAATTACCACTTACAGGCAGTAAAAAGACGCTTGAAGTGCATGTTACAAATACAGATAGAACATTTGGGACTATGTTTGGTTCTGCATTGACTAGAAAATTTGGTAATTCTCTGGAAGATGATACATATCATATTAAATGCATTGGCAGTGGTGGGCAAAGTTTCGGGTCATTTATTCCAAAAGGCTTGACTTTGGAGCTGTGCGGTGATAGCAATGACTATTTTGGCAAAGGTTTATCAGGTGGTAATTTGATTGTTTATCCTCCGAAAAATGCATTATTTAAACCAGAAGATAATATTATTATTGGTAATGTTGCTCTCTATGGTGCAACTAGTGGTAAAGTATTTATTAACGGCATTGCAGGAGAACGTTTCGCAGTCAGAAATTCTGGTGCATATGCCGTTGTAGAGGGTGTTGGCGACCATGGCTGTGAATATATGACAGGTGGCAGAGTGGTTGTGCTTGGCAGAACTGGAAAAAATTTTGCTGCTGGTATGAGTGGCGGTATTGCCTATGTTCTGGACGAAGACAGAGATTTATATATGCGTTTGAATAAAGAACTTGTATATTTGCAGGAAGTCACTGAAAAATATGATGTTCTGGAGCTGAAACGCATGATTGAAGAACATGTCGCTGCAACAGGTTCTGAAAAAGGTCAGAGAATTTTAGATGATTTTGCAGGCTATTTGCCGAAATTTAAGAGAATTATGCCTCATGATTATGCAAGAATGCGTCAGGCAATTTTGACAATGGAAGAAAAAGGCATGCGTACAGAAGAAGCTGAAATCGAAGCTTTTTATCTCACAGTCAGATAACAGGAGGATTTAATTTATGGGAAAACCAACTGGATTTTTAGAATATACACGCTGTCAGAACAGAGATGTTCCTGCTTTGGAACGTGTAAAAAATTATGAAGAATTACATCAGCCTTTGACAGAAGAATTCCGCAGAGAACAAGCGGCTAGATGTATGGATTGTGGTGTGCCGTTTTGTCAGTCTAATTATGGTTGTCCATTGCATAATTTAATTCCTGAATGGAATGATTTAATTTATCGTGGTGAGTTTGATTCGGCAGTAAAAAGATTATTAATGACAAATAATTTTCCTGAGTTTACATCAAGAGTTTGTCCTGCATTGTGTGAAAATGCTTGTATTTGTAATTTACATGGGTCTCCTGTTACAACCAGAGATAATGAAAATTTTGTAATTGAACATGCATTTGCTTCTGGTCTGATGCAGGCAAAGTCTCCTGTTATGCGTAGTGGAAAACATGTTGCTGTCATTGGTTCAGGGCCAGCAGGTCTTGCGGCTGCTGACCAGTTGAATAAAAGAGGGCATTCTGTGACAGTATTTGAACGTTCGGATAAAATCGGCGGTTTGCTGATGTATGGAATCCCGAATATGAAACTGGATAAATCTATTATTCAACGCCGTGTAAAGCTCATGCAAGAAGAAGGCATAGAATTTAAATTAAATTCTGATATTGGAAAAAATAAAAGTGCTATTAGTATTTTAAAAAAATATGATGCAGTTATTTTAGCTTGTGGTGCATCTCAGCCAAGAGATTTGAATGTCGCTGGTCGTAATGTAAATGGTGTACATTTTGCTGTGGATTATTTGACGAATGCTACTAAAATGCTATTAAATAAGCAAAATCCAGCAGATTCCCCAATTACGGCAAAAAATAAAAAAGTAATTATTGTTGGCGGTGGTGATACGGGTAATGACTGTGTTGCAACAGCAATCAGACAGGGAGCTGTTTCTGTCATGCAATTAGAAATGAATGCAAAATTACCTGATTCCAGAACAGCAGATAATCCATTTCCAGAATGGGCTAGAATCTGCAAAACAGATTACGGACAGGAAGAAGCAATTGCTGTATTTGGGCAAGACCCGAGAATTTATGAAACAACTGTAAAAGAATGCTATGCAGATGAAAATGGCAATTTAAAAAGTGTTCGGCTTGTAAAAGTTTGTTTTGAAAATAATGCTGAAACTGGCAAATGTGAATTACATGAGGGCGAAACATGGGTTGTTGATGCCGATTTGTTAATTATTGCAATTGGATTTTTAGGTGCAGAAGCTTATGTTGCAGAAGCGTTTGGTGTGGAACGTAATGCCAGAACGAATATAGAAACGCTTTCTGATAGTCATGCAACTGCTGTGCCAAAAGTGTTCACAGCAGGTGATATGCATACAGGGCAATCTCTGGTTGTCCGTGCGATTGCAGAGGGACGGGCAGTTGCAAAAGAAGTAGATAATTATCTGATGGGATATACAAATTTAACATAAAAATTTGATATGAAATAATAAAAAAATAGTCCCTGTTCATCAGGGATTATTTTTTTTGATAATTTTTACAAATTACTAGTTGACTTATCTGAAAAAATATGCTATAATATCTAATAATGGGACTGTGCCAAAGAGAGGTGATGTAATTATTTAGAATAGAAAAATAAAAAAACACAAGCTTTTATTTAACATTAATTAAATAAAAAGCCTGTGTAAAAAGCGTTCCCGAGGTGATTCGAACACCCGACCTACTGCTTAGGAGGCAGTCGCTCTATCCTGCTGAGCTACGGAAACACAAGAATGTATTTATTATAGCATATATTTTTGTAAATTGCAAGAGGAAATTTTTGTTTTTTTATTTCAACATGATATTTGTGCATATTGCATGAATGCTTTGTTGAATTGGCATGTCTAGCGTAGAAAAATATACTTCTATCGTGCAAAATGTTTGAAAATCTGTCTAGTTACCGTTTTGTAATAAATTTAGAATTCAGACATTTTTAATGTCGTTTTGCATAAAAAATAGACAATATTTTTGTGCAAGGTGTTTAAAAAAAGTGAAAGAATGGATTTTTGCATTGACATTTTGCTTTATTTGGTGTATATTAATTACAGCAGGCAATCAAACTGCGATAAAAGCTTAAGTTAAATGAAGGTGTAACAGTGGTTTCGATTAAAGACATTGCACAGGCTTGTGGCGTTTCGACTGCCACTGTAAGTAAAGCTTTAAACAATCGTGAAGATGTGAATACTGCAACAAAAGAACGTGTGCAGGAAGTCGCAAAACAATTAGGATATTTGCCAAATGCAATGGCAAGAGCTTTGAAAACAAAGAAGACTTATAATATTGGTGTTCTGATGGTGGACAAGGCACAAAGTGGTTTAAAGCATCATTATTTTTCTTCAATTCTTGACAGCTTTAAAGTAGTTATGGAGCGTAACGGTTATGACCTGACGTTTATCAGTAATCAAATTGGCGAGCAGATGTTTTCTTATTATGAGCATTGCATGTATCGGAATGTAGACGGCGTTCTTGCTGTTTGTGTGGATTTTGATACACCAGAAATGCAAATGCTGTTGACTAGTAAACTTCCAGTTGTTTCAATTGATTATATATCTGAAAATAGCTATACAGTTGTTTCAGATAATGGCGATGGCATTCGCCGTGCCGTAGATTATGCAGTTCAAAAGGGTCATACGAAGATTGCCTATATTTACGGTGAAGATGCACAAGTAACAGAAATCAGAAAACAAGCATTTCAACAAGTACTTGAAAGTCATCACTGTGAAATTAGAAATCAGTTCATTCGTCAAGGAAAATATTTAAATCCAGAGCTTGCTTATCAATTTACGCAGGAATTCTTGACAAAAAGCGAACACAGACCAACTTGTATTTTGTATCCAGATGATATTTGTGCGGTTGCAGGAATTGCGGCGATTACAGATAGTCATCTTGAAACTGGAAAAGATGTTTCAGTAATTGGTTATGATGGTAATCCAGTATTACAAATGTTAAGACCAAAGCTAACGACAATCTGGCAGGATACAGATACAATGGGAGTAAAAGCAGCTGAACTGATGCTGAAACTGCTCCATAAGGAGCAAATCCCACAGGCAGAAAGAATAATTTATTGTAAAAGCGTTCTGCTTGCGGGCGAAACTGTTGCACAGCTATAGTAATTATAAGCTGAGGCACTTATCCCGTTATTATGATATTTCACGGGGAAATATCATAAGATATATCTTAAGGAGGAAAATACCAATGAGCAAATTAAAAAGAACACTGGCTTTGCTTGCTACTCTCGCAGTAACATCAACTGCATTCGTAGCATGTGGCGACAAAAAAGAAGATTCAGCTCCTGATAGCAACAATAACTCTGTTGCAGACAATAACAGTGTAGCTGACGACGGCAATGCAGATGACGGCGCTGCAGACGATGATGCTGCAAATGACGACGCTGCTGATGATGGTGCTGCAGATGACGATGCTGCAGATGATGGCGATGCCGATGCACCTGCTGCTTCTGGTGGCGATATTTCCTTGCCAGACACAGATGATGTTTTGACAATCGTTTGCTGGACAGATTCAGACTTGAGCAACATGTTTGATATTTACACACCTGTTCAGGCTTCTGAAGTAAAATATCAGAACTGTGGCGGTAACGGTACAGAAGCTTCTACACAGTATGCAAACTACCTGAACAGTGGCGATGACGTTGACTTGTTCGTAGCTGAAGCTGGCTGGATTCTGAACTATATCAATGATGACACAATGTCCGCTCCTTTGTCTGATTTGGGCATTTCTACAGCTGATTATGCTGACGCTTATCAGTACACTGTTGAAATCGGTACAGATAACAACGGCGTTCTGAAAGGTGCATCATGGCAGGCAGCAGCAGGCGGTTGGGCTTATAACGCTGACCTCGCAAAAGAATATCTTGGTGTTGAAACAGAAGAAGACATGCAAGCTAAAGTTTCTAGCTGGGATAATTTCAAAGCTACTGCTGAAGAACTCAAAACAGCTACTGATGGTGCAGTTACAATGACAGTTTCTCTTGGTGGTCTGTGGCAGGCATATTCTACAGCTTTGAATGCTGCTTGGGTAGATGGTACAGCAATTAATACAAGTATTGCAGCAGATTTCACAGCAATGGCAAAAGAATATGCTGACAATGGCTATGTTGATCCTTCTGTTGAACAGTGGTCCACAGAATGGGAAAACTATGGTAAAGATGGTAAGACTTTGGGCTACTTCTTCTCTACATGGTGCTTAGGTGAAGGCGCTCAGTTGGATACAAACTGTGGTACAGCTGGTAACTGGAGAATTATTCAAGGACCACAGGAATATTTCTGGGGCGGTTCTTGGCTCTGTGTATCTCCAAACTGCAATACAGCAACAGAAGCTGCTAATTTCATCAGAACATTTACTTGCAATGCTGACACAATGGAAGAATATGCTCTGTACTCTGGCGACTTCGCTAACAACAAAGTTGCTATGAACAAGATTATTGCTGATGGTTCTAACTCCAATTCTTCTTTGGGCGGTCAAGACCAGTTTGCAATTCTTGCTGATGTTGCTGAAGGCATTAAGATGAGTGATTCTATTTCTAAATACGACCAGAATCTGAAAGATACGTTCTTGACTACTTTGAAAGAAAATATCAAAGAAGATACTGACGCAATCGTTGAAAAATTCAAAGCACAAGCATTAGCAGATAACACTGACTTAAGCTAATTTGTTTAATTCTAATTTTTAAAAAATGCATACGTAGCCTGTGGGGGATAGTTATGCCCTCATAGGCAACGTGTTGTATAGTATTTTCGAGAGGGTGAAAAGTAATGGCATCAGCTGCGCAAAGCCGAATTAAATCCATTTCTTATGCCAAATACGGATATATGTTTATTGCACCTTTTTTCCTTGTGTATTGCTTTTTCCAGATTTGGCCATTAATTTACACGTTTATCCTGTCATTCAAGGGCAATCAAAGTAATAATGAAGCCTTTGTAGGACTTGATAACTACACAACAATTCTGTTCGGGCAAGGTATGGCTGCCGGTGCAGAAGCTACAAGACAAGAGTTTTTACAGGCACTTGGTAATACGTTTATACTTTGGTTTGGTAACTTTATACCACAGATTCTTCTTTCTCTTCTGTTGGCTGTATGGTTTACTGATGCAAAAGTAAAACTTCCAGGTAAAGGCTTTTTCAAAATTGTTATGTACATGCCGAATATTATTACTGCTGCATCTGTTGCAGCTCTGTATGTAAGCTTGTTCGGCGATTCCGAGTATTATTTCGTAAACTCCCTGATTGCAAATATGGGCGGAGACCCAGTTAAATTCGTTACTGACCCAACTATTTCAAAAGGTATGGTAATGTTTATTCAAACATGGTTGTGGTTTGGTAACACAATGATTATGTTAATGTCTGGTATCATGGGTATCAGTCCGTCACTGTTTGAAGCGGCTGATATTGACGGTGCAAACTCCACACAGCAATTCTTCACAATTACATTGCCATTGTTACAGCCAATCATGGTTTATACACTGGTAACTTCCATGATTGGTGGTCTCCAGATGTTCGACTTGCCATATTTGTATCACAACGGTTCAAATTTCTCAAAAAATCTGGAAACAGTTGCTGTATATATTTACTATAACTTCAACAAGGGTACTGTAGAACAAGCGAACTATGGTTATGCAGGTGCCGCCTCAATTATTATCTTTGCTATCACAGCCGTCCTTGGTTCTATCACATTCTATATGAACCGTGACAAAGACGAAATCGCTAAGAAAAAACAGCGTAAGAGAGCTGAAAAACAGCAAAAGGCAAAGATGAAACAGGGAGGAGGACTTACTATATGAGCATGAAACAACAGTATGGAGCGCAAAAAGATAGTTACCATACACAAATTATGATTAAGTCTACAATTATCCTGATTGTATGTATTATTTTAACACTGATTTGTTTAATTCCAATTCTCATCTTGTTAGTAAATGCAACACATTCCCACACAGAACTTGCTGAAAATCCATCACAATTCTGGTTTGGTTCTTCATTGAAAGAAAACATGAATATTTTATTAAATAAATTGCCAAGTGATGCGGGAAAAGCAATGACAAGAGTTGCCAGACAATATTCCAGTGTATTCAATGTAGGGCAAGGTTACTTAAACAGCTTGATTATTGCAGGCTTTACAACTGTTTTAACAGTATTCTTTTCTGCAATGACATCTTATGGCTTGACAGTTTATGATTTCAAAGTAAAAGGTCCAGCTTATACATTTATTATTGCTGTTATGATGATTCCTGTACAGGTATCTTCCGCAGGTTTCGTAAGATTCATGTATTCTTTAGGCTTAATCAATAACTTCATTCCGTTGATTGTTCCAGCAGTTGCTGCTCCAGCAGTTATCTTCTTCATGAAATCTTATATGAAATCCAGTTTCCCACTTGAAATCGTAGAAGCTGCCAGAATTGACGGCTGTGGCGAATTCAGAACTTTTGTAACAATTGCATTGCCTATGATGAAACCAGCTATGGCTGTACAGGCTATTTTCGCATTCGTTGCAAACTGGAATAACTACTATACACAGAACATGATTCTGAAAAACGACAAAATGATGACAGTGCCAATCATGGTATCTAAAGTATTACAGTTCGACAAAAATGTAAACTATGGTGTAAACTATCTTTGTATCATGTTGTCAATCTTACCAATCGTTATTGTATATTTTGTTCTTTCTAAATTTATCATCGCTGGTGTTGCACTCGGTGGTGTTAAGGAATAATATAATATTTATATTATTTCCCAAAACTTGCAAAATATCCAAACTATTTTCGCCTGTTTCGAAGCTCGAAACAGGCGTTTTTTTATATTATATTAAAAATAATTGATTGGCATCTTCTAAATTTTTTGCTAATTTTCCTGTTGCAGGAATATTCTCCACATGATAACATGCCAGCAAAGCAAGTTGTTCTGGTGCAGGAATTTCAGCGGAAATAATTTTTTGTTTTTCTTTCAGTGTCATAACTTGAATGCCCTGTGAATTTCTGGTTGCTTTTTCTGTAATTAATCCCGTATGTATTAAAATTGCTTTATTACTATCAGAACGCAATAAAATTTGTGTATCTTCAGATAAATAAAATATTTTTAAAATAGGGCTTTTGTCACAAAAGGCATTTGCTAATTTTTTGCGATTTGTTTTTGTCATGTAAGCCGACAGCGGAATTTTTGCAATTTTGCCATTTTCAAATATAAATATTAATTTACCTGAATAATCTGTCGTTGTAATCATACAAATCATTTTTTCATTTTCTTCAAAGCCCAGTTTCACTGGAATATAATCGCCTAATAAACTTGCTTTACAATCATCAAATGCACTGGCACGAATTTTATAAACCTGTGCCTGATTTGTAAAAAATAATAATTCTGTTTTATTCGTTCCCTCTAGTTGCTGAATAATAGCATCTTCTTCTTTGAGTTTTTGTTCTCCGCCCATACGTAATGATAAAGGCGTAATTTTTTTGAAATAGCCATCTTTTGTCAGGAAAAAATGCACTGCATAATCTGGTGTTTCGTCTTCTAAAAGCAATTCATCTGATTCAGTTGCATGATAAAATATAGTTTTTCTAGGCTGACCATATTTTTTCGCTGTTGCTTTTAATTCTTGCATAATTATTTTTTTGATTCTGGCTGGATTGGCAAGAATATCTTCCATGTCAAGAATTTCAGCTTTTAATTTATCGATATCAGAAATTTTATTTAAAATATATTCCTGATTTAAATGCTTTAATTTAATTTCTGAAACATAATTTGCCTGAATTTCATCTAGTCCAAAACCATTGATTAAATTTTCAAGCACTTGTAATTCCTGATTTGTTTCTCTGATAATTTTAATTGTCTTGTCAATATCAGATAAAATTTTTTGTAAGCCTAATAATAAATGCAGTTTTTCTTTTTTCTTAGCTAAATCAAAACAAATCCGCCGTTTTACGCAATCTTGTCTGAATAACAGCCATTCTGTAAGAATTTCCCGAATGCCCATGACTTTAGGCGTATTGCCAATTAAAATATTGAAATTACAGCCAAAACTATCTTGTAATGGCGTTAATCTAAATAATTTCTGCATTAATTTTTCAACATCTGTATTGCGTTTGACATCAATTGCTAATCTGAACCCGTTCACATCAATTTCATCACGTGCATAAGTAATTTCTTTTAATTTTCCAGCTTTGCTTAATTCTGTAATTTTATCTTTGATAGATTCCAAAGTCGTTGTATAAGGAATTTCTGTAATTTCAATGCAACCTGCTGACTTGTCATAATTCCATTTAGAACGCAATTTTAAACTGCCTCTGCCAGTTTCATAGACTTTTCGTAATTCAGATTCGTCATATAATAAAAATCCTCCTGACGGAAAATCAGGACCTTTTAACGTAGATAATATATCATGTTCTGGATTTTTTATCAAAGCAATGCAAGTTTCACATAATTCTGCTAAATTAAACGGGCAAATATTACTTGCCATAGAAACAGCAATGCCCATATTGGCATTTACCAGAATAGACGGAAATGTTGCAGGCAAGAGTGACGGCTCTAGCATGGTATTATCATAATTTGAAATAAAATCAACAGTTTCTTTGTCAATTTCACTGAATAAAGCCTCACAAATTGGTGCAAGTTTTACTTCTGTATATCTTGATGCTGCAAATGCCATGTCACGTGAATAATGCTTGCCGAAATTGCCTTTTGAATCCACATAGGCATGTAATAAGCATTCATTGGCTCTGGTTAATCGCACCATAGTTTCATAAATCGCTTGGTCACCGTGTGGATTTAAACGCATTGTCTGCCCAACAACATTAGCAGATTTTGTTCTTTGTCCATTTAGCAAACCCATTTTATACATGGTATATAATAATTTTCTATGAGACGGCTTAAAACCGTCAATTTCTGGCAACGCTCTTGAAATAATCACACTCATTGCATAAGGTAAATAATTTTTTTCAAGCGTGTCTGTAATTTCTTCTTCCTGCGTGATTCCCGCATTTTCAAACCATGCGTCAAGCATTGGCTTTGGTTTTGATTTTAAAGGCTGTTTCTTTCTTGCCATTATAATCCCTTTCTTTCTATTAGCGAATTTTTTTGACTTTGTTATTTTAACATATTCGCTCTGATTTGTCAAGTTTCAAAATCCAATCATAAAACCGATAGGAATTAACAAAATCGCCTCTTAGAATAATAT
>CAMWUF010000011.1 GCA_947177375.1 uncultured Ruminococcus sp. | reverse complement strand
ACTGCTACATAGTATATTTTCAGATGTAGCAGTTTTTTGATTTTTACTTGAATTAAATTAAACCGATTTCTTGTTTAGAAACATCAAAATATTCTTCCAGAATTGCAATATAATATCTAAAAACAACTTTGCCATTATAATACATCACATCGCCTTCTTCTGGAATACCTAATTTGGCAAGTTCTTCATCTGTGAGAGAAGACAACGTAACAGTTTTAAAATTTTCTACAATAATACCAAGTGTATCTTTTGCTTTTTCACTCATAGAATCTAATCTTACTTCTTGCTTTTCTGTTTTCAAAATTGCTTTTGCCTCATCATTTAATGCAATGACAGTTTTATGATAATCTTCTTGTGACATTGTCATAGATTGTCCATTATTAAAAGTCACTTGATAAGCATCACGCCCTAATAAATCCATTTGTGTATCACTTAGTATAATTTCAATATCTTCAGAAATATCATTTAATTGTTTTGTGATTTCTTCACGCCGTTCTGTTGTCCATTCAATTTCGCAATTTTCTTGTAAAGGACGTTCTATCACAACATCATGTGATAACCCCCTGATTTTGAAATGAAATACATTAAGATATTCTTTATCAAGTGTATTACTTTCTACAGAAACTTTTGTACTACCATTGGAGCTGTCTGTTGTATCTGCCACTTCATAGCGATACAACCCAGAAGGCGAAACGCCATTATCTACAATTGTTGTTACTGTTGCAGGTGCAAATAAAGAAGTCACAAGAAAATAAATCAATGCACCAAGTAAGTATACAAGTAAAAACATTGTACCCCATATTGTTTTTGCTGTTTCTCCAAGTCCCGACAGAAAGAAAATCATTAATGCCATGACTGCAAGCGGAACAAGTACACCCCATTGTCCGAAATATATCATAATCGGAAATACCATTGTTGGAAGTATCAGCAAACTTGCAAGTTTTGTAAGAATTTGTTTTCGGGTATACAGCATTGTTGTTAATGCTACAATGGAGCTACCTGTTGCAATCATACAAGCTGTGCCTTGTTCCAGCAAATCCAGCTTATAAAAAATAGACAGATATGCAAAATAGAGTATTACTGCACAGTAACATGGACTTAACAACGAAACAACCCGTTTTGTCCATTTATTCGCAAAAAATTTACCAATCATTTACATTGCCCTTTCTTTTATAATTTAATTATGATTTAATAATTTGCTGATAGTATTTAAAAAATACATATGCTCTTTGCTATTATACCATTTTTCACCGAAAATGGCAAGTAGTTTCTGAAAAATATTTTTAATTTTTTTCAAAAAAGTACTTGACAAATGCATGAGAGTGTGCTATAATAACTTTAGATTTTAGTTTTTTCATATTTAAAAATCCTTTGAGCAAAGGTAAGTAGTTCCAAAAAACAGTGTTCAGAGAGCTGGTAGTTGGTGGGAATCCCAGTACACATGCTTTGGAATGAATGGATTTGTTAGGAGCAGAGGCGAAATTAATTTTATTATTTATTAATTTAAGAGTAGCTTATGCCGTATTCCCTACGTTATAAGGGTAGGATATGCTAGTATCTGATATATCTAAAAAAGGAGCAGTGAAGAATTTTTCTGACTGCTTGAATTTGGGTGGCACAACGAGTCAATCGTCCCATGTTGTGGGGGGGATTGGCTTTTTATTTTTGTAAGGAGGAAAATTTATGCTATTTCCGTCATTGGAAGAAGTCAAACAACTTGCTTTAAACTATACAACAATTCCGGTGTTCTTTACATTTCCAGCAGACCATAGAACACCAATTAGTATTTATACAGCTTTATCAGCCAAAGAAGAAAATTCATTTTTGCTGGAAAGTGTCACAGATGGCACACAATGGGACAGATACTCTTTTATTGGATTTCACCCAACACAGGAAATTTATGCACAGGGTGTACAAATGCATATTATCACAAATGGGATACATGAAACTATCACAGAAACAGACCCATTTCAGAAATTGCAATTATTATTAGATACAAGAAATTCACCGAAATTTGAAAATATGCCTTATTTTACAGGTGGTATGATTGGCTATTTTGCCTATGATGCTGTGCGTTATACAGAAAAAAAACTTGTGAATATTCCAGAAGATGATATTCATATGCCAGATATTCATGTATTTAATTATGATGAATTAGTTGCTTATGACCATCTGAACAGTAATGCAATTGTCATGATTAATTTACATACAGAGGGCAATTTAGAAGAACAATATCATCAGGCAGAAATTCGTTCTGCTGAAATTGCAATGAAAATTGATAATTGTCATTGCAGAGGACAATTTCGAGATGATGAGCCAGCAATACAAGTAACATCTAATGTGACAAAAGAACAATATATATCTATTGTAGAACAAGCCAAAAAAAATATCCGTGCAGGGGATATTTTTCAGGTGGTATTATCACAGCGTTTTGAAATTGAAAATCCGCCTGATAGTTTTGAAGTTTACAGACGACTTCGTGCAACAAATCCATCGCCTTATTTATATTATTTCAAGACAAAAAATTATGAAATTTCAGGAGCATCTCCAGAATTGCTTGTCAAAGTCACAGATGGCATTGCTAGTACAAAGCCAATTGCTGGCACTCGTCCCAGAGGAAAAAATTCTGAACAAGATAAAGAATTTGAAATCTCTTTGCTTGCAGATGAAAAAGAAAAAGCAGAACATACAATGCTTGTCGATTTAGGCAGAAATGACTTAGGCAGAGTCAGTGAATTTGGCACTGTCGAAGTTTCAAATTTTATGCATGTGGAACGCTATTCTAAAGTCATGCATTTAGTTTCTGACGTAAAAGGCAAATTGCGTGAAAATTATAAGCCAATGGACGCTTTGCGTTCTGTACTGCCAGCAGGTACGCTCTCTGGCGCTCCCAAAGTAAGAGCAATGGAAATTATAGACGAATTAGAAAATAAAAAACGTGGTCTGTATGGTGGAACAGTAGGCTATTTTGGTTATAACGGCGATATGAACACTTGCATTGCAATTCGTACAGTGTTATTCCGTGATGGGAAAGCATATGTACAAGCTGGTGCAGGCATTGTAGCAGATTCTGACCCTGAAAAAGAATTTGCAGAAACGACACAGAAAGCATCTGCTATGGTGAATGCTATCAAGGAGGCTAGAAAATGATTTTAGTAATAGATAATTATGATTCGTTTACATATAATCTTTGTCAATATATTGGCGAAATGTATGCAAATATTCTTGTAAAGCGTAATGATGAAATTACTTGTGATGAAATTGCACAGCTCCAACCAAAGGCGATTATCATTTCTCCTGGCCCTGGTTATCCAGATAGTGCAGGGATTTCTATTGAAACCATTCAGAAATTTTCTGGAAAGATTCCGATTTTAGGCGTTTGTCTGGGACATCAGTCCATTGTACAAGCGTTCGGTGGTGAAATTATTCCTGCCCGTCAGTTAATGCATGGAAAATCCAGTAGTATTAAATTTGAAGAAAAACATCCGTTATTTCAACATGTCACTTGTCCATTTACAGCAGGACGTTATCATTCCTTGATAGCAAATGAAGAAAAATTACCTGATTGCTTGTATGTAACAGCACTTGATGAAAATGGGCAGATTATGGCAATTTCGCATAAAACACATAAAACTTATGGATTGCAATTTCATCCAGAGTCTGTATTGACAACAAACGGAAAGCAACTTTTAAAAAATTTCTTAATAATTGCAGGATTATTAGAAAATAATTCAATGGAGGAAATGCACATGGATTTAAAACCATATTATAGTAAACTCATGTTAAAACAAGATTTAACAATGCAAGAAGCGGAGCATTGCATGGAGATTCTCATGAGTGGTGAAGCAACAGATTTGCAAATTACAGCTGTTTTGACAGCATTAGCTACTAAAGGCGAAACAATTGACGAAATTGCAGGTTTTGCAAAAGGCATGAGAGAAAAAGCATACATTGTGCCAGATTCGTCTGATAGCATTGAGATTGTTGGTACAGGTGGTGACCAATGTGCATCTTTTAATATTTCCACAACTTCAGCATTTGTTGCGTCAGCTTGTGGTGCAAAAGTCGCAAAACATGGGAACAGGAGTGTTTCCAGCAAAAGCGGTGCAGCAGATGTGTTAGAAGCACTTGGTGCAAAAATTACTTCTACACCAGAACAGGCAAAAGCTTGCCTTGATACAACAGGGATTTCATTCTTGTTTGCACAAAGCTATCATGCAAGTATGAAATATGTTGCACCTGTTAGAAAACAACTCGGTGTCAGAACAATATTTAATATTTTAGGTCCTTTGACAAATCCTGCAAGAACAGATTATATTGTTTTGGGTGTCTATGAAAAAGCTTTGACAGAAATTATGGCAAAAGTTTTGCAACAAATCGGCATTAAACGTGCTATGGTTGTATTTGGCAATGATGTTATGGACGAAATTTCTGTTTCTGATTCTACGACTGTGACTGAAATTAATGGCTCAGAAATTAAAACTTATGAAATCACACCAGAAGAATTTGGTCTGAAACGCTATGAAAAATCTGAAATTGTTGGTGGTACACCAGTTGAAAATGCACAAATTACCAGAGGCATTCTGAATGGAAATATCACAGGTGCAAAACGTGATATTGTATTGCTAAATGCAGGAGCTGTATTATATACTTATGGCATTGCAGAAACACTCAAAGATGGTATTGCAAAAGCGGCTCAAGCAATTGATAATGGCTCTGCATTAGAAAAATTAAATGCATTTGTCAAGTTCACAAACGAAATGGAGTAATGTTATGATTTTAGATGAAATCTGCCAACAAAGAGAAATTCAATTACAAGCTGAAAAAAAGCGTTGTTCTCTAACAGAAATGCGAATACTTGCCGAACAGGCAGAACAAAAGCCTAGTTTTATTCAGGCATTACGCAAAAAGGGCTTATCTTGTATCTGTGAAGTGAAAAAAGCTTCTCCATCTAAAGGCTTAATTCGTCCAGATTTTCAGCCTGTTGCATTGGCAAAAGAATATGAATTAGCAGGTGCAGATTGTATTTCCTGTTTGACAGAAGAACATTATTTTCAAGGCAGTAGCGAATATTTAAAAAATATTGCTGAAACTGTTAAAATTCCAGTGTTAAGAAAAGATTTTATCATTGATGAATATCAAATTTACGAAGCAAAAGCATTAGGTGCGTCTGCGATATTATTAATTGCGAGTGTATTAGAATTTTCACACATGAAAAATTTTTTTGAACTGGCACATAGTTTAAATTTAGATTGTCTTGTTGAAGTGCATACCGCACAGGAAATAGAAACTGTTCAAAAATTAAATCCTCAATTATTAGGCGTGAATAATCGCAATTTAAAAAATTTTGAAGTAGATTTATCTACAACAGCAGAATTAAGTCATTTCAGACAAGCAGGGCAGTTATTTGTTTCTGAAAGTGGAATTAAAAACAATACTGATATGCTGACTGTTCAAAAAAATGGAGCTGATGCTGTATTAATTGGCGAAACGCTTATGCGAAGTGATAATATTACAAAAACACTTCATGCATTGCGTGAGGGGACAGCATGAGTATCAAATTAAAAATATGCGGGATTCGCCGTCTGGAAGATGTGAATTATTTAAATCAATATGCACCAGATTATGCAGGATTTATTTTATCAAAGCCGTTTTGGCGTTATGTTTCTCCTGAACAAATGCAAAAATTACATGAAAATTTAAATCCAGCTATTCAGCGTGTTGGTGTGTTTGTGAATCCAGATTTAGAAGAAATTTTAGCTTATGCGAAATTTTTAGATATCATTCAGTTACATGGCGAAGAATCAGAAAATTTAATGATAATGATTAAAAAACAGATAGGACTTGAAATCTGGAAAGCTGTCCGTGTGCGGAATGCAGAAGATATTCAAAAAGCAGATAAATTACCTGTTGATAAATTAGTACTTGACAGCTTTTCTGCAATTTCTCATGGCGGAACAGGAACAATTGCAAATTGGGATTTGATTGCGAAAAATAAGCCTGAAAAATTATTTTTCTTAGCTGGAGGTATTTCTGAAACGAATCTTCCAGAAGCAATTCATTTTGTTCAGCCTTATGGCATTGATGTTTCCAGCAGTGTCGAAACAGAAAAATGTAAAGATTTGCATAAAATTAGTAAACTAGTACAGAACATAAGAGGGATTTGCAATGCAGGATAATAAGTTTTTTACACCGCCAGAACATGTGCATTTTTTAGCACAGAAATTATATGACAAAGGTAATATGTTAGATTGTTCGATTGCGTATTTGGAACAGAACGGCGGAGGACCTTTGCAAAATCATACACATGCACATAATCATTTGTTTATTGTTACAGAGGGTGAAGCAGAAATTAAACTTGATGATAAAAGCATTGTTCTTAAAAAAAATGAAAGTTATCTGGTAAATGGAACGATTCCGCATTCTGTCTGGAATCATGCAGAACAAGTAACAGTTATGATTGGCATTAATATCATGCCTGAATAAATTAAAATAAAAAGAGAAAGAAGGATTTTTATGGGTAAAATCGGAAGATTTGGCAAGTTTGGCGGACAATATGTCCCTGAAACTGTAATGAATGCAGTTTCAGAATTACAGGAAGCTTATGATAAATATAAAAATGACCCTGTATTTTTGGCAGAATTACATGATTTATATAAAAATTACGCATTCCGTCCGTCATTGTTATATTATGCTGAAAAAATGACAAAAGATTTAGGCGGTGCGAAAATTTATATTAAGCGTGAAGATTTGAATCATACAGGTTCTCACAAGATTAATAATGCATTGGGACAAGTTTTACTTGCAAAACACATGGGCAAAAAACGTGTGATTGCGGAAACTGGTGCAGGACAACATGGTGTTGCAACAGCTACTATTTGTGCATATTTTAACATGGAATGTGAAGTCTATATGGGACGTGAAGATATGGAACGTCAGGCTTTAAATGTGTACAGAATGGAATTATTGGGTGCAAAAGTAACTGGTGTTGATTCTGGTACAGCAACACTAAAAGATGCGATTAATGAAGCAATGCGTGATTGGGCAACAAATATTGCAACGACTTTTTATTGTATTGGTTCCGTCATGGGTCCGCACCCGTATCCAACAATGGTACGTGATTTTCAAAAAATTATCGGCGAAGAAGCCAAAAAGCAAATTGTGCAAGCAGAGGGAAAATTACCTGATTGTGTTGTTGCCTGTGTTGGCGGTGGTTCTAATGCAATGGGAATTTTCTATGATTTTATTCCTGATACAAGTGTTAGACTGGTTGGAGCTGAAGCTGGCGGTCGTGGTATTGATACACCAGAACATGCGGCGACTTTGTCTAAAGGTGATTTAGGGATTTTTCATGGTATGAAATCTGTATTTTTACAGAATGAAGAAGGGCAAATTGCACCTGTATATTCTATTTCAGCAGGCTTAGATTATCCAGGTATTGGTCCTGAACATGCCTATTTGCATGAAACAGGTCGTGCAGATTATATTAGCATTACAGATGAAGAAGCTGTGCAGGCATTTGAATATCTTTCTAAAACAGAGGGTATTATTCCCGCTGTAGAATCTGCACATGCTGTTGCAGCTGCAAGGAAAATTGCACCTACTATGAAACCAGACCAAATTATGATTATTAATCTTTCTGGACGTGGTGACAAAGACGTTCAGCAAATTGCAAGATATAGAGGAGTGAATTTAAGTGAGTAATAGAATTGATGAAAAATTTAAGCAATTGAAAGCTGAAAATAAAAAAGCTTTAATTACTTATATTGCTGCTGGTGATGGTGGCTTTGATTTGACAGAACAAGCTATTTTAGCAATGGAACAAAACGGTGCAGATATTATTGAAATTGGTGTGCCGTTTTCAGACCCGATTGCAGAGGGTAAAGTCATTCAAGAAGCTAGTTTACGTGCAATCAGAGATTATCATACGACATTAAAAGGCGTATTTGAACTGGTAAAAAAATTAAGAACACAAACTAATATGCCATTATTATTAATGCTATATGCAAATACGATTTTTAGAACAGGAACAGATTATTTCTTTGAAAAATGCCGTGAAGTTGGCATTGATGGTGTCATTGTACCAGATTTGCCTTTTGAAGAACATGACGAATTTCAAGAAGCATCAGAGAAAAATAATATTTATAATATTAGTCTTGTAACGCCAGCATCTACAGGCAGAATTGCAAAAATTGCTTCAAAAGCACAAGGGTTTTTATATTGTGTTTCTTCTGTTGGTGTAACAGGTATGAGAAGTCATTTTGATACGGATTTTAATGCTTTTTTTGGTGAAGTAAAAAATTCTGCAAAGATTCCTTATTGTGTAGGTTTTGGCATTCGTGACGGAGAAACTGCCCATAAAATGAGTGCTTATTGTGATGGTGTTATTGTTGGCAGTGCCATTGTAAATAAAATCGGTGAATTTGGACAAAATGCTATCCCTGAAATTGTAACAATCTGTCAAGAGCTAAGAGAAGGACTTGATAAAATATCATGACAGATGAAGAATTTAGATTGAAAATGAAAGAAAATGGTTGTAGTGATGAATTTATTAACGATATTCTAAAGATACGTGATGAAGAAAAAAAGATGGTATTATTCACCCACTAGAAATTCACTTGCTATTTGCAGAAAAAAGAATATCTGATTTTCCACTAGAATAATAATTTAGGATTTAAGACAAGCAGAATGAATTGCTTGTCAAAGCATTCATATATTATCTAATATTATCTAAATTTAAACCAAATTTTGCATGAATTTTCATGGAAACACTGATTTTTAGAAAAACCCTTGACAAATCGCTATAAATAGTTTATAATGGGATTATATTAAGAAAAACGGAGGAGTGCTATTATGAAGAAAGCAGACTTAGTTCAAGCAGTTGCCCAGAAAACTGGCAAATCTAAGAAAGATGCAGGCATTTTTGTTGATGCTGTATTTGAGAGTATTAAAGATGCATTGGTTGCGGGTGACAAAGTAACTTTGACAGGATTTGGTGTATTTGAAGTGCGTGAACGTGCAGCAAAACAATGTATGAATCCTCGCACACATGAAATGCAAACTGTTGAAGCTTGTAAAGCTCCAGCTTTTAAAGCAGGTAAAAACCTGAAAGAATCTGTCAATCAGTAATTTTTATCTAATTTCGGCGAAACTCCCTCATCTAAAAAAAGATGAGGGAGTTGCTTTTATTATTAAAAACAAAAGGAGAAAAAACATGAAAAAAATAGATTATATTGCTGGAAAAAGTAATTATAATAACAATGCACAATGGCTTCCATTGAAAATGCATGCATTAGATACAGCAGGAATAATAAAAAAATTATATGATAAGTGGCTTTCAGATTCTATAGTAGAATTTATTGCAAAACAGCTTGCATTTAGTTATGATGCAGACCAGGCAATCAAACGTGGACGTGATTTTTGTGAATTAATTGCTTTGTTACATGATATTGGAAAATTAACCCCTGCATTTCAAAGTAAGATTTTTAAAAATATTCAAGGTTATGCAGATAGTCTTTCAGATATGGGAATTATAATTTCAACTATGAGGGAAGTTTCAAAATCTCATCATGCGATTGCAGGACAAGTAATTCTAGAAGAATATCATTTTCCAAAAGAAATTAGTAGTATTATTGGCTCTCATCATGGAAAAAGTCAGCAAAGTATGAATCAATTAAGTTTATATCGGGCGAATTATTTCGGCAAAAATGGGAAACAAGAGAAAGAATGGCGACAGCTTTGGGAAGAATGGATTTGTGAAGCACTTGAAGAAACTGGTTTTACAATGGAAAATTTGCCAAAGCCTGGTATACCAGTACAAATGATTCTGACTGGATTGTTAATTACAGCGGATTGGATTGCAAGTAATACAAATTATTTCCCGTATATAGATGCATTAAAAATTTTAAATGATGAACAAGAAATAAAAAACAGAATCCAACAAGCATGGGATAAATTACATTTTCCTGAAAAATGGGGAGTTTCAGAAATATATCCTTTTCAGGTTCAAGAATTGTTTCAAAAGCGTTTTAAAGAATTTAAGCCGAAAGCATTTCAAAATGCTGTCATGAAAATTGTTGCTGAACATAATCAATCTGGAATTTATATTTTAGAAGCTCCTATGGGAGTTGGCAAAACTGAAACAGCTCTTGCCATTGCAGAAATATTAGCTGGAAAGTCTGGTGCAGGTGGTGTGTATTTCGGATTGCCTACACAGGCAACTGCAAATGGTATTTTTGATAGAATTCATGAATGGACAACAAAATTAGAAAATGATGAAACACATACGATTAGGCTTGCACATGGTATGACAGATTTAAATGACGAATATCAGAATTTATTACAGGGTTCTGCCATATATTCTGAAGATGCTGACGATGAAACTATTATCGTGCATGAATGGTTTGAGAGACGTAAAAATGCATTATTAGCAGATTTTGTGATTGCTACAGTAGACCAATTTTTACTTGCTTCTCTGAAACAAAAACATGTTATGCTTCGACATTTAGGACTTGCTGGAAAAGTTGTAATTATTGATGAATGTCATGCTTATGATGCTTATATGAATATTTATCTTGACCATACGTTGACTTGGATGAAAGCTTATCATGTGCCTGTTATTATTCTTTCTGCAACACTTCCTCCACAAAGAAGAAATGCATTAATAAAAGCTTATCATAAATCTGCTATATTTTCTGATTCTTGTGATAATTTACAATATCCTGCTTTAACTTATATTAATCATGATACGAATACGGTGATACATGAAAAATTAGAAAATGATGTCGCAAGTAAAACAGTATCTGTTATAAAATTGCAAGAAATTGATTTAATTGCTAAAATTTCAGAAAAGCTTTCAGATGGTGGCTGTATGGCAGTAATTGTAAATACTGTGAATTATGCACAAGAATTAAGTAGTAAATTTTCAGAAGCAGAAGCATTACAAGATTTTGAAATTATTTGTTTTCATAGTCGGTTTATTGCAACAGACAGGGCAAATATTGAAAAAGAACTGCTTAAAAGAGTTGGTAAAGATTCTAAATAAGAACAAAGAAATAAATTAATTATCGTCGGTACACAAGTATTAGAGCAATCATTGGATATTGATTTTGATTACATGATAACAGAACTTTGTCCAATGGATTTATTGCTTCAAAGGTCTGGCAGATTGCATCGTCATGAAGATAGAAAACGTCCTCAAAAATTAGCTTATCCAGAACTTGCTATTTTATATTCTGAAGAAAGAAAAAATTATATTTATAGTGATTGGATTTTATTTAGAACAGAAAATTATCTTCCAGATAAGTTTATGATTCCAGACTGTATTCCGAAGCTTGTTAGCAAAGTTTATGCAGAACCGGAAAATATA
>CAMWUF010000010.1 GCA_947177375.1 uncultured Ruminococcus sp. | reverse complement strand
TTTCATTCTTGCATTACCTAGCATTGTTCCATACAGGTAAGTTGTCTGGCACGCACGCTTGTTTGTTTCTTGCTGAATTTTTTCAGCAAGTCTACCAACATTAAATTTGTACTGATGGCAAAAATCACGCTTGCTTAATTTGGATTGTGTGTAGGCTTCTTGAATCACCTCGAATAAATTTTCTGGCGGATAAATACCTGTCAAATTTTCAAATTCACTTCTTAACATAAATAACATCTCCTTTTGTTTTTTTAATTTTGGATTTTTTCAATTGCTTCAATTTGCATTTGTGCCGTACACGCTGTATAAATATCAAGCGTGATGTTACAACGTTCATGACCCAAAATTTCTGCTACTGTTTTCGGGTCGACACCTGCACCGTTAATAGCTCTGGTTGCAAAGCCGTGCCTTAAATCGTGAAATCTAACGTGTGGAATGCCTAAAGTTTTCAATCTCTTGTTTAGTGCATTTCGCAACGTTTCAGGATTGCAGAATTTTTCAGCTCTAGTACAGATAAATCCTTTGCCTTGACGTTGTTTTAAAATATCAACAAGCCACTGTGATATATAAATTCGCCGTTTACTTTTTAAAGTTTTTGGCTCGCCAAGTTCGCAGATGGTTCTTTTTTCATCAGGTATGTAATACCGCTTCACACTATGTCTGATATAAATGCTACTATTTTTGAAATCAATGTCGTTCCATTGCAAAGCACATGCTTCACCCAATCTAATTCCAGTGTGCATAACAATCAGCAATGCTGTAGAAATAGGATTGTTTTCCTGCAAAAGATAATTATTTAATCTGTAAAAATCTTCATCTGATAAAATTTGATGTTCTTGTTTACACTGTTTCGGATAGTGTGGACGAATGGCAGGCATGATAATAGCACCGTCTGCTTCTGCACAAAGCAAAACACTTTTCAACATTGCCACACAGTATTTGATTGACTTCGGATTCATGCCTTGATGTAGCATTGCATTCACGAAATCCTGTACTATTTTTCCTGTAATAGATTTCAAATGCATATCACCAAAGAACGGCAGTACAAAATTTTTGAAACATCTAATATATCTATAATAAGTGCTTCGTCTTACTGTATATTTTTTTGAGTTTAGAAAATTTTCTGTGCAAATTTTCATTGTTAGAGTATCTGGAAATTCTGAAATAGAAAATGTCAAATCGTCATCTGCTAAATTTATTAAGTCATTAGGTTTTGCTCCAGCGTTCATACCCTGAACGTAAAGCATTTGCATTTGCAGGGCTAACTTCCCAAGCTGTTCAAATGTCATCATAAAAAATCACCTCTTTTTTTGTATTGGTGGAATATAACATTCCACCAACTTGACGGCAAACAACAGAATTGTTCTCTGTCTCGGCTCATTTCCTCCAATATTCTCTTTTATCTGGTTTAGACATGATTGCCATATGATAGAAACATTTCTGTGCCTGCTGGAAGTTTTCAAAATATTTCCCTGCTCTTACGCCAAAACCATTGGATTCAATTGCCCATACAACATAGGGTTCAGGAGCTTTCGGATTTTCTGCAATACAACAGTTATTCCATACTCCGAAAACAACATATCCTTCAATTTTCGACCCGATGTGAATGTTTTCAATCACTAAGTCAAGGTCATTAGGTTCAAATCCTGATTTTTCATAATCACGGAGTTTGCATAAAGCTCCATATACATTCCCGTTGATTTCCCCGAAGTCTACTCCCTGACAGCTCCATGTGCCATCAGGGTTTCTTTTTGTAAGCATTAGCTTGTCCTCCTTTACAATTTTTAAAATTTGTGAAGTAAATGTCTAATTTACATCTACTTTCCTGACACATCATCCGCATACATTTTGATAGCGTCTTTATAGGAACGCCTAATGTTTTTGAGTGCTTCCGAAACTGTCATGCCTCTGATTACCATATCATTGATAAGCACGCTGACAAAACAGCGGTACATTATGAGCAGTTCCTTTGTGGTTGCATCTGGATTGTTCAAATAAACGCCAATATTTTTCTTGCCGTATGTAATCACGATTCTTGTTTCTTCTTTTTCTTCACTCATTTCATCACCTCCTGATTATCTGGAGCTGTTTTTTATTCATTTGTTAGTGTTACAACTGATTTTACATCTTTACTTTTTGTAATTGCTTCAATAGCCATTAAAAAGCCGTCCATTTTGTTTAGTAATTCTTTTTTACCATTTTCGCTTAGCTTACACGCATAGTATAAGAATAATTTTTCATCTTCAGTAAGTTCAATATCATTATTTTTCATTGCTAGCACCTCCTCTTTTTTATGTGTAATTCAATTATAACACAATAAATGTCACTTGTCAATATATAACTAACATTTTTTCGTTATCATATGTAAAATTAATGTTAGTTTTTTTGTGTATAATATACAAAATTACGTTAATAACATTTTTCTTGATGTTTTTTTTTATTTATCGCTTGACAAGTATCATAATTTTTGATATTATATATTTTAGAAGGAGGTGATAAACATGAAAAATAATATCAAACAAGTACGAGAACAAAAAGGAATGACGCAAAAAGAATGTGCCGAAGCTTTGAATATAACATTAAGAGCATGGCAAACTTACGAACAGGGTGTTAGCGAACCTAGACATGAAATTTTATGCAAAATTGCAGATATGTTTGATGTATCGCTTGATTATCTTCTTAATAGAACTATTTCGATTCCTGAGCGTTTGACGCAATCAGAAATTGACTTTGAAAATGCTATTATTGAAAGATATAAGAAACTGCCAGAAAAATATAGAAAATTTTTTCTACAAGGTGTTATGGAAGCAGTCGAATGTTACAAACAAGAGAAAAAAAATGATGTATCTGATGTTAATAACAACAACGCAGAATAAAAAAATCCGCCCAGTGTCGCAAGCACTGGACGGATTCGGAGAAGATGTAAAGCAAATCCAATGTCAATCACGCACAATTTGTTGTTGAAACATTTTGTAAAAGAATATTTTTAATAGTAGTTGCCAAAATAAATTTTTCATTATCTGTTAATTCAGAATAATGTGGAATTTCCTGCAATACATCTTCTTTCTTTTTGTTTTCATTCATTTTCTACACCTCACTTTCATTTATTTGAAAGAACATCAAAGAAATTTTTATTATCTTCGTTTTGTTCGTTTCTTTATTCTATTTTACACCCGTTTTGAAACAAAGTCAAGTGCTTTTACAAAAAAATCATGCACAAATCGGGAAAATAATTTTTGTGCATTATTACATGTTGACAATCACTCGTTTTGAGTATATAATATTAAAAAGGAGGTGAAATTATGCGATTAAAAGAATTAAGAAAAAATAAAGGCGTTTCTCAAGAACAAGTTGCACATGATTTGGGTCTTTCATTAAGAGGATACCAAAATTACGAATACGGACAACGTGAACCAAATATAGAAACGATTCTGAAACTTGCAGAATACTACAATGTAACTGTAGATTACCTACTAGAAAAAGAAACAATCCAGCCACTAGACCAATTTGAAAATTTAAAATTCACAAAAGAAATGGAAAAAAAAGCAAATGAAGATTATCAAAAACTATCACCACAGGATAAAGCTTTTATTGCAAGAATGGTTAAGGCTCTTGTAGATTCTCACAAGGAACATGAAAAACAAGACAAAAAAAATGTGCCATAAGATATGGCACATCAAAAAAGTAAAATCCGCCTAGTGTTACCAGCACTAGACGGAAAAAGGAGAATATGAATGAAATCCAAATTCAATTTCATTATAGCATATTCTCCTAAAAAAATCAATGAGCAAATGAAAAAAATTTTTTTCACAAAAAATGGCTTGACAAAAAAAGCCTTTTGTGATAGAATAGTAATTGCGATAACAATCTAATACACAAAAGGCTTTGCTTTTTTTATTGCTATATTATTATAGCATAAGAATCTGATTTTGTCAAGCCTTTTTTTCGGCATGGCAAAATTTTTTTTTAGCTATGTATTAAGATTGTAATTTGCTCAAATTTATGGAAAAGGAGTAATTACATATGAATGAAATTCAAATTTTCAATCATGAAGAGTTCGGCGAAGTCCGAACAGTCGAAATTGAAGGAAAAATCTATTTTGTTGGTGTTGACGTGGCAGGAGCTTTGCAATACAAAGACCCAAAAAGAGCAATAAAACAGCACGTTGACGAAGAAGATAAAATGGTTTTGTCAAAAAAATTCTGCCGTGAATTTCTAAGGGGGCAAAACGCCACCTTAGAAAATTTCCCAAATCGAGGACTAACAATCATCAATGAATCAGGCTTATACAGCCTAGTATTAGCTTCAAAATTAGAGAAAGCAAAAAAATTCAAGCATTGGGTTACAGCAGAAGTTATCCCATCTATTCGTAAAACAGGTTCTTATAACCCGAATCCGCCACAAATCGAAACAACACAACCAATACAACAAATTGAAGTACATATTGACCATGTCGAAAATTTACATATTACACAAAAGAAAGAGGTTTTTTTAATGCAAGAAAAAAATAATTCTACACCAGCACAGAAAAAATCTAGTAAACGTCAAAAAATTGGAGAACGCACACATATTTACAGAAATGCTGATGGCAGTATTTTCGGCAAAAAAGTTGTAAATAAGTTTTCAGATGGTAGCAAAAACGCATTATGGTATCTTTTCAATCCAGAAACAAATAATTTCAACCAAATAGCAGGACTTTCTGGAGCAATAGCACCCCTTTACAATGCAGATGTATTGTATCACAATAAAGATAACGCAGAATGCCCTATCATAATTGTAGAGGGTGAAAAAGATGTTGAAACCCTTTCCAATATGGAAATCCTTGCAACATCACTTCCCAATGGTGGACAATCTAAACAATGGCATGATGAATTATATAACGATAGTTTGCAGGCACATGACATTATTATTTTAACTGATAATGATAAAACTGGGGAAATATATGGGGAAACTGTTGCAAAAAATGTTAGCAAAATTGCGAAATCTGTCAAGATTATTTCAGCAAAAACGATTTGGAGCGAATGCCCAGAAAAAGGTGACATTAGCGACATTGCAGAAGCCCTTGGACAAGACAAGACAATAGAGTTATTACTTGATGCAACTAGAAAAGTGGAATGCTATGTCGATATAAGCGACTTTGAAGAATTAATAAAAGATAATTCAGAAATATTTCCAGAGCAGAAAATTGAGTATTCAGTTATCCGATTATCAGAAGTACAACCTGAAACACAGAAATTTTTGTGGAATCCGTATATTCCCATTGGCGAACTCACTATTATGTATGCTGCTGGAGGGACGGGAAAATCTTTTGCTACTGTCGGTATTGCTTCCGATATTACAACTGGACGTACACTTCCCATATACGGTAATCAACAGGTTGCAACAAAACCAGAAAGGGTTCTATTTATTTCGGCAGAAGATAATGAAAGCGTTATCCTAAATCGTATGAGAGAAGCCAGAGGTAATCCAAACAACTGTTTTGTTTTGAAAACACCAAAAACAAGAAAAGAACTAGATACAGAAAGCTTTCTTTTACCACAAAATAAAGATGACACCATAAGGATTCAGGCTTTTGCTAATCTTCTGGAAAAAATTCAACCAAAGCTTGTTATCATTGACCCGTGGAGTGTATACATAGGTGATGACAAAAATATGAATAAAGCAAACGATGTCAGAGGAGTGACAAGCGTTTTAACCGTGCTTGCAAAAGAATTTCATTGTGCGATTCTGGTTGTTGCTCATGTTAATAAAATGCCACAGACAGAGAACGCAAATAACGCAGTTTCGGGAAGTACAGCATTGATTGATAGTTCACGTTCTGCCCTTTGCATTCGCTCGTTTGGAGCTGATTCTGACCGCCGTGTCATGATACAAACCAAATCAAACTACCAGAAAAAAGCCAAATCCGTATGCTACAGGATTATTAATCAGGGCGAAAACAGAACCGCATGTTTTGAATGGGATGGTTTTACCGACCTGACAGAAGATGATTTGACGAAATCTGCTCGTACTGGAAAAAGCCTGTCAGATATTGAAAATGATAACTCTGCCGATGAAGAAAACAAAGAAGTTGCTATTGAGGTTATCAAGCATTTAGCTGTACACGGACAGAGCATCAACATTTCTTACGACCGTTTTAGAGAAGAACTCAAAGATGAGTGTGGGGAGGATTTCTTACCACAAAAACCCACAAGATTTATGAATTCACTTATCTCTGAGTTGAGAGCTTGTGGAATTCGTGTTGAATTAAAAAAAGTCAGAGGTATTTTACCAAATGGAGAACATGATACTCATGTGAAACATGGATTTATTATCCATACATAACAGAGGGGCATTTAATGGCATCCGCTATATCAAAGTAACATAATTGAATTATGATAACTTAAAAGTCGTTGATTTTTATATCAATGACTTTTTTGTTGACGTTTCTTGTTGACGTTAAATACCTCTTAAAATACAACGTCAACAACGTCAACAACGTCAACAAATTACAAAAAGTATAGAAATATAGGTAAAAATTTTGTTGACGTTAAGAAACTTGCAACGTCAACATTGGCACTAACGTCAACAAAGATTAACATTTTGTATAAGTAGATATACTTTGTCGTATATAGATTTGTTGACGTTAAGAAAAACAACGTCAACAAGAAAAATGGCTTAAATTCTTAATTTTTTTATCTTTGTTGACGTTGTTGACGTTGTTGACGTTGTTTATCAGAGGAATTTCAATTTTTGAAAATTTTTTATACTAGTCTGTATATTTAAACAAATATTTTAAGATTGACGAATTGAAAAGCAATTCTTCCTGTTGTTACTTTACTCACAACAGAAAAAGTTGACACATATGTCAACTTTTTAATCTGCCTTACTACTAAGGTGGTACTAGTATCACTTTTTTCATCAGTAATCCATACTAGTGTGTGCTATTTGTGTAGACTCCCACAAATTTTTTTGTTAGTATCTCAAATAAATTGAAATCTTCTATTGACATATATTTTGAAACATGGTAAACTTAAATTAAAGAGAAATCCTGAAAAAATAAAACTAACGTTTTAGGCATTAGAAGCATAAAGTGTTAGAAATAATTTAAAGTGAATGACTACATTTTATTTTTTAACGAAAGCATTGTTCAGATAACTTCCGTCCATGCTTGCGTAGAAAGAGGTGTTAACCATGTCGAACGCAGGCTTCAGTCTCTCGATTTTTTGAGATCATATACTAATTGGCGGGTGTGGTCATAGCCACTTTTACTTTTTTTGGGATACGGTGTATAGTAATTATGGAAGGTATGGAATATGACTAACAGATTAATGGTTTGTTTGGTAGATGGAGATGGAAATATTCTTGCGTCTCAACCTTATGATAATTTTCAATATGGTCAGAGATCCCCTGAAATAGTTGTTCCTCTTAGAGGAGAGAGACTTGTTGAAATATTACATAATGACTTAGGAAAGATAACTTTTGAAGATAATCACTTCAAACTAAAAAGAATTCTTCTTTCAAATGTTGACGTTCATGTACAAGCTATGATATTACTTGGTAAAATTGCGGAAGCTGTAATTATTCGTAGATGTCAAGAGTGTCCCGAATTAAATCGTAAACTTTTTCAGTTGGCAAGACGAAAAAAGGCTCGAACGAATACAGTAAACAGATTTCAAGCTATTGGAACGGGTTTAAAACCGACAGAACAAAAGTATCCAAAAAGATATAATTCTTCTGATCCACAAAGAGATATTATATGGGTTGACGAGACAGGGCAACCTGCCTTAATGTCTGGAAGTACTACTATTTCTGGCATAGAAGCTGGTTTACAAGTCAAGGTTAGTTTACATGGGATAAAATATATGGTGAATGATTTGTTGGAGAACAGATATGAAGTTCCAATGGTATATTTTCCTATAAATAATGATTTTGAAATAGTTATAGATTATCTCTTACGATCGGGAAAAGCATATATGCTTGATCCTCAAACACAAGAGTATAGGGGTATTATTCCAGGCGAAGACATTGTTGACATAAGAGCATATGACTATGATTCTTTTGAAGAAGTAAAAGATTATTATCCAATAATCTGTGATTTGATTGACGGACGTATACAAATTGACGAATTGGTTAATATTGCATATGGTCATAGTTCTCTTAAAAACGCAGTCCTTTCAACTGCTTTGCAGAACTCCAATGCAAGCTCCATAATAACCAGATGATACAAATGATTAGTTTCACACATTCAGCACATTTCGTGTCTGCCGATAAATTTCTAGCTCTGGCAGTGACTTTTGCGAATTGTTTGTCTAGTTAACTGTTTGGATGTTGTCATTATTGTAGTTGTTGATGACCGTTCCAGAAGTATCGTCGTTCATTATGGCTTCATAGACACTATCAAGATTTGTGGTGATGCCGAAGCCGATTGTGAGCTACATCGTACTTTGGATACACCTCCAATGCAGCTTACACATACTTCTTGCTTTTGTTGATGCTCTTTGCCAGTCACTTCATGAAATTAGGCATTCAGCTTTCAAAGTTGGTCAGCGAATCCTTTTCAGAAACAGAAAAGTACAGATAATTCCTAATTCATATTTTTAGATGTACATCAGAACAATAATAAGAATCATATAGTATTAATTTAGTGCTACCTGACACAGAAAAAAAACGTTGACTTGCAATTCGTCAAGTTTACAAATTGGATTAAGGAGAAATAGTTTTAATGGAAAGAAATTATGTAGTAATGGCATGCAAGGAATTTGAAAAGGAAAATGTGCAATATGCATTTGATTTATGGCAATCAAATCCGAGAATTGATATAGGAAAATCAAAAACACGAGAAAATATTATCGAAATTCTAAGAGAAATCTATAGAAGCAAAGAACATATTATTTCTTTTTGTTATTACTGTGAAATAAGAGCTTGCTATGCCTGTAAGCAACTTGCAGGTGAAAACATGTTAGTGACAGCAGAAGAAGCATATAGACAGCTTGAAAAAATTGATAATGATGTAAACTATGATATATATTCACTTGAAGAAATGGCAGATGATATATGCGAAAAATTTAAGCTACTGCTTGAAGAAAAAAGAAAATTGATGAAAGAATTGGGAGGATTAGAAGAAAGAAATCAAATAAAAAATTACTGAAAAAATAATTATAATAATCTGATAGTCAACACGGCTGTCGGATTATTTTTTTATCCTAAATCTTATAATATTAATTCATATATGCTATAATGTCGTGAGAAATCATGTACATACACCGTATTGTCCTCACGGACGTAATCTAGCATTTCTTTTAGCTTTGTTCAATTTGTATCTTTGGTGGAAACTTTTTTTATGAATCATTTCTCTATGCTGTATGTTGATAATGCTTTTACTTGCCGTTCTTTATTTTATTCTACTGTTGAAACACGAACATATGCAATCTTCATAAATAACACCTCTCTATGTATACTTTTTTATAAGAGTCGTTTCAGCTACAGTTTAAAGCCTTGCTAGAGCAGTTTCCTAATGGAACGGAGTGTTTGAAATCGCTTATCAATGCTCACGAGATGGAACAAGCAAAACGGGTATTAACAGGGCAAGAGACAAGCATCGCTGATTTTCAAACTCATGCTGATAGTCTTGTTAGAGCTTATATCAACGCTCTGGACTTGATGGCAAATGCGGAAAACAGAATCCGTGAAGAATTTTGTGAACGTCTAGACAGTAAGGACAGAACTATTCTTGAATTGCAGGAATGTGTGAGTGTTGCCGAGCAAGCAGCCCAGACCGCACAGGAACAGGCAACTGCAATGGAAAATGAAATATCAACACTCAGTGAAGAACACGCAGAGTTAATTGAAAATCTGCAGCAGTTAGATTCTGCAAAAAAATCTGCATCTGAAAAAGAAAATCTGGAAATCAGATTAGCAAATTCTGAACAAGGAAAACGAGAAGCAGAAGCTCGTGCCGATGAACTATTGCATCAGTTGGAACAGGCAAAAAAATTCGCTGAACAGGAATCTTTATTAGCCAAAAAATATGCTGAGATTGAAAAGGAGAAAGCTGTCCTTGCTGAGCGTGAAAAGTCTACAACCAAAATTCAGGAACTTACGGAGAAAATCAACTATCTTTATGGGAAAATTGCCAGTCAGGGCGAACAGATTCAGGAGTTGACGAATGTGAAAAAGGCTAATCCGAATCCTCCCAAAGGTAAAGCATGAATCATATGTTGTATGAATCGACAAAAATAGACATTTTTTTTCACAAAGTATTGACTTTTGCGAAAAAAAATGCTATAATAATAATTGAAGAGCAACTTAAGCTATGCGTTCCACGCAAAAAATCCCCCAAAGCTGGCACTTTAGGGGATAATTTTTATTAAGAAAAACAGCTCCTGTCGGATGCTGGCACATTGTTCGAGAGCCTTTGGGCTTTGCTGGGCTTATTTTCTGTCAAGCCACTTGCAGATATAGTAGCTAATTATGCCTGCCACAGCAGAATTTTCAAGAGCAACTAAGTATTCCATGTGTTCCACCCCTCCTTGCGGCGGTTCTAGCAATTATTTTATACTTTATTTTTTCATAAATAGACCTAATCATGTACTTATTAAGCAATCTGAAGAAATGGAAAGTATAGTGTGTTATTATTGTTAGGACTTGTTTCTTTGATTCTAGGAATAACCTCTTCAAAACAAATGAAAAGTTTTGTTTTTCTTTTTCTTACAAGAATCGACAAAACTAAAAAAATTTCCATTTTGTTTTTTTAACGAAGTATTGACTTTTGCGAAAAAAAATGCTATAATAATAATGGCTGAAGAGCAACTTAAGCTATGCGTTCCACGCAAAAAATCCCCTAAAGCTGGCACTTTGGGGGATAATTTTTATTAAGAAAAACAGCTCCCGTCGGATGCTGGCACATCGTTCGAGAGCCTTTGGGCTTTGCTGGGCTTATTTTCTGTCAAGCCACTTGCAGATATAGTAGCTAATTATACCTGCCACAACAGAAATTTCAAGAGCAACTAAGTATTCCATGCGTCCCACCCCCTCCTTGCGGCGGTTCCAGCAACTATATTATACTTTATTTTTCCTAATATGTCAATAGCAAAAATAGCTTTTTGTAATCTTGCACGCAAAATACAAAAAAGTTGCACGCAAAATGCAAAAAATAGAGAAAGGAATTTACATAGGGTAAAAATTATTTATGATAATACACGTAAAAAATGCTCTTACAGAACCGTTTCAAGGGTGTTGCAAGAGCATTTCAAAGTAAATGCATATAATCTTCAATATTATCCCATTGATTTTTTTCTTTTTTCCCATTTTTCTTTGTTGTTGCGGAGATATTGTATGGTGGGTCGATTAAAACTAAATCTATAGAACAGTCTGGAATTATTTTGATTAGTTCTAAACAGTCACCCTGCATTAATTTCATGGTTATTTTTTATTGTTACTCCTCTTTATCAAAATTTCTTAATCTTCTAATAAATTTGCTAGCCCATGTTGCTTGCGGATTAATTTCAGCATAATTTTCAAAAATGCTGATAATCTCCATAAAAACGATATAAACAAAGATAAATCCTGCTGTAATTAGTCCAGTAATCTCACCGATTTCTGAATTTTGATAATACTGGCTTAGTTTTTCAATACCAAATTCAAAGCCACAAGCAGTTGCCATGATTAAAATTTCACTCGCTTTGTGCCAAAGTCCAGTCCTCATCACTGAACTCTTATAATCATTATGGATATGTGCTTTGATGTTGCCAGTCAGCCAATCAGAAACGGCTAAACCAACAACAATAGCAATCATAATTAAATATTTCAACATATTTTTACTCCTATCTATGAAAATCTTGTCCGCATGTCGTGTATGTTCTGCACTAAGTCGAAGCGTTCTT